>DAIESZ010000056.1 GCA_027346035.1 Propionibacteriaceae bacterium | reverse complement strand
GGACCGCCCCGGAGCCGAGGCAACTATACCGACGAGAGCGTCCCGGCGCGACCGCGGCGGGTTCCCCTCCTGTGGTCAGCAGGTGCTGCCATCACGGGGGACGACGCCGTCGTTGACGTAGTCGAGCACCACCCGGCGAATACACGGGTTGCCCAGCACGAACGCCGAGTGGCCGGCTCCCTGCCAGGTGACCAGCACACCGGACGTCAACTGCCGGGCCATCGTCACCGCCTGCTGGTACGGCGTGGCAGGGTCGCCGGTGACCCCGAGCACCACGATCGGGGGTGCGCCGGAGGCGGTGATGTGGAGTTGGTCATCGGGGCGGGCCGACCACAGGTCGCAGGTGACCGGTGGGCCGAAGTACTTCCCGAAGATCGGGGCCAGTCTCTCGTCGCCCGCCCAGTCCGCCGCGTCATGGACCCACCCGTCATCGCCGGCGTCCCGGCAGCCGATGCCCGCGAAGGCATAGGTCACAGGGTCGTAGGAGCCGTCGACCCGGCGTCCGTTGAGCCGATCGGCGGCCGCGAGCAGCTCGGCGCCCGACCCGTCGACGGCGGCCGTGACCGCCCGGGAGAGCCCCTCGTAGCCGGCGACGCCGCTGTACAGGAATGACGCGACGCCGCCCACCGCGAGCGTCTGGGTGAGGGTGCGTGCCCCCACCCGCGCCGGTCGCGCTTCGAGACGGTCGAACAGTCCGGTCACGGTGGCGACGACCCGGTCGGGCGAGGGTCCGAGGCCGCAGGAGCTGGTCGCGCACCACGCGCCGAACGACCGCAACGCCAGGTCGAAGCCGATCGCCTGGATCAACGACGGGTCGTCGGTGATGTTCACGGCGCTGTCGAGGACCATCCGCCCGACCCGCCGCGGGTAGAGCTCCGCGTAGACAGCACCCAGGTAGGTGCCGTAGGACACCCCCAGATAGTTCAGTCGGGCGTCGCCGGCGAGGTAGCGAAGGTAGTCGAGGTCGCGGGCCGTGTCGATGGTGGAGATGTGGTCGAGCAGTGCGCCGGACGCCGTGCGGCACTGTTGGGCGAACCCCATCTGGGCGCCGCGCAGTGCCTGCCACTCCGCGGGCGTGTCCGGCGAGGCGTCGACCGCGAAGTAGGCGTCGGTCTCGGCGGGGGTACCGCAACGCACCGGCGTCGACACCCCCGAACCGCGGGGATCCCAGCCGATGACGTCGTACCCGGGGAACTGCGCGGTCGGGAACCAGGAGAGGAAGTCGATGCCCGAAGCGCCGGGCCCGCCGGGGTTGATGAACAGCGTCCCCAACCGTGTTCCGGTGGCCCGGGCGCGCTTGAGCGCGAGGGTGATCGCCTCGCCGTCGGGGTTGTCCCAGTCGAGCGGCACGGTGACGCTCGTGCAGGCGAAGTCGCCGCAGTGCTGCCAGCGAAGCACCTGGTCGAGGTAGCGTCTGATGCCCGCGCCGGGGGGCGGCGCAGTGAACCCGGCAGGACGGGCCGACGAGACGAACGGCGTCCGATCGGGTGAGTCCAGACCAGGGAACATCCGATGGTCGCCGGCGTCGTAGAACGCCACCGGCGTTTCGGCCGGGGATGCGGCGGAGGAGACCGCCGACCGCGAGTCCGGCCGCGGCCGAACCGACGGCCCCGCGACGAGCACTCCGGACACGACGAGCGCGAGACCGAGACCGGCCACGGCCCAGCGGGCGCGGATGTTTCTGGTCACCGCACGTCCGGGCGCGGCTCGCCGGCCTCCGCCACGCAGGGACGCCGCGGCCTGGGGATCAGCCGTGGCCCGGGACGCGGCGCGCCCTCGCCCGGCGCCGACTCCGCCCCATCGGATTCCCCAGGGCGGGCCTCGTACCGACGCCGGCGCACCGTGCGAGGGGCCGGGCCCGGGCGTCCGGCCAGCGGGCACACCGACTCGAGGGGACACGCGGACAGCTCGCCGTGGTCATCGCGGACGGTCACGGCTCCGAGGGCGACGGCATGGGCCACCACGACGCCCTCGCCGCCCGGCGTCGAGATCCGCGCACCGACCTCGGGCGCGCGGTTGGAGAACTCGGCGTACATGGCCTGCTCGTATCGCAGGCAGCATTTGAGCCGGCCGCACACCCCGGACAGTTGCAGCGGGTTGTTCGGCAGCCCCTGGAGCTTGGCCAGCCGCATGCTGATCGGCTCGAAACTGTCGAGGAACGTGCTGCAGCACAGGTCACGCCCGCACTCGCCGACCCCACCCGCGATCCGGGTGGCGTCCCGCGAGCCCACCTGGCGCAGATCGATGCGGGACTGCAGCGAGCGCGCCAGGTCGGTCAGCAGGGCCCGGAAGTCGACCCGGACGGGTGCCGTGTAATAGAGGATCACGAGCTGATCGAAATCGTCGCTCCGATCGATGAAGTCGACCCCGACGAGCTTCATCGCCAGCCCGTGGCGCTCGACCAGAAGGCGGGTGACGGCCAGGGCCTCCGCCCGGATGCGGATGTTGCGTTCGTCCCGGCGCAGGTCGTCGTCGCCGGCCGGGCCCCGGCACACGGGGAGTGCGTCGAAGCCTTCGGCGTCGCACGATTCGGGGGCCCAGACGACGCGGCACACCTCGGGCCCGTTGTCGGTCGGGAACAGCACGGTGTCGCCGACACGGTAGCTCCGGGTGCCGGGATCGAGGTAGTGCAACAGCCCGTGCGGCCTGAACTCCACAGCCATCACCCGGGTCATGGCGCCACGATAGGCCACGCCCGGCCCGCGGGTTGGGGCGGCCCGGGTCGCCCGGCACCGGGGGTGGAGCTAGAGAACGGACTTGGCCTTCTGCCGCCCGGCACGGACGCTGCCGTCGATGCTCCAGCGTCCGGCGCCCAGGCAGAGGAACACGATGCCCACGGCCGCGAGCACCAGCTCGAGCTCGCCGATGAATCCGGGCACCCCCGGCTGGAACGGGTTGACCGCACCCCACATGACCCTGGCCAGCGCGCCGATCATGAGGGCCGCGATGCCGAGCCCCGCGACCCGGGTGAGCAGGCCGAACAGCAGCGAGACCGCGGCGAGGATCTCGGCGACCCCGATACCCCACGCGAGATAGTGGGGCGAGGGCAGGGCCGCGCGGGTGAGGAAGTCGGTGAACGCCTTGATGTCGGTGAGGTTCTGGTAACCGCGCACCCCCAGGACTCCGGCGACCACCACGCGCAGCAGGAACAGCCCCAGCGAGCCGAAGAACCCGTCGGTGGTGCGCTTGACCGTCATCGGAGGCGCCGGAGCGGGTTCGGTGGCGGCGACCTTGCCGAGCGAGCGATCGCGGGCGGCCCTGGCCTCCTCGCGAGCGCGGGCGGCTGCCGCCTCCCGTTCCGCCCGCTCGGCCTCGGGATCGAGGACGCGGGTGTGCTCGACTTCGTCGGGTGCTGAGTCGGCCTGGTCAGACATGATGGCGGGTCCTCGGGGAAGTCGATTCTCGATCATGGCGGCCCCCATACGGAGACCACCCGGCCGGAACGCGGTCGTCGGCGTCCGACGCCGTTGATTCTGTCACGCACGACGACGTGGATGGCGCAGACACCCCGCCACAACCCTCGACGCGAACGGATGCGTCACCGGTCGATCCTCACCCGTCGAGGTCGGCCATCGCGAGCAGCATCGCCTCGATGGCCAACAGCGGAGCGACGTTGCCCTCGAGTGCGGTGCGGGCCGCGAGGATCGCGTCGATGCGCTGCACGGTGCGTTCTGGGGTGGAACTGCGGGCCGCCGTGGCGAGGACCTCGCGGAGTTCGGCGTTGACCAGTCGACGCCGCGGATGGTCGGGCACCGTCTGCATGACGAGCACGTCGCGCTCGAAGGTGGCGAGTTCGGTGAGCACGCGATCGAGGGCGTCGCGCTGCAGCCGCTTCGCCCGGGCCTTCTGTTGGTCGTCGAGCTCCTTGAGGGCCGCCTGGGCGTGGCGCGGGCGGGCGCCCTTGGTGCCGACACCGAAGGCCTCGCCGAGTTCGGCCCGCTCGCGAAGGTCGAGGTCGGCGGTGGCCTGGGCCGCCTCGTCGGCGCTGGCCCGCACGATGTTGGCGGCCGCGGTGAGACATGACCCGACGCTCACCAGCTGACCGGGAATCTTGAGGATCTCGTGCCGACGGTTGCGAGCCTCCTCGTCGCGGGCGAGGACCCTCGCCCGGCCGACGTGACCCTGGGCGGC
>DAIESZ010000047.1 GCA_027346035.1 Propionibacteriaceae bacterium | reverse complement strand
ACTCCCTGGGAGAATTCGGGCCGGGCAATCGACGCGCACCTGGAGCGACTGTTGCCGCGCGAGGAACACGAACGGGGTGGACCTGGCAAGGCCCTCGATGTCGGGTGCAGCACCGGTATGCACACCGAGACCCTGGCGCGACACGGCTGGGCAGTCACCGCGGTCGACATCGTCGACCGCGCGCTGGCCAGGGCCCGCGGACGGCTCGCGTCGAGCGGTCTGCCGGCCACGATCGTCAAGGCGGACGCCGCCACCTTGAGTCCGGAGATGGTCGGCGAGGGGTTCGACCTGGTCCTCGATGTCGGCTGCTTCCACTCGATTGGCCCCGGGCGGCGGGCGTCCATGGCGCGCTCGGTAACCAGGCTGGCCACGGAGGACTCAACCCTGCTGATGCTCGCGTTCGCCAGGCCGGTCGGGCCGGCGTTCATGTCCGTGGGCGCCACCCGCGAGCAGATCGAGGCAGCGTATGCGGCGTGGACGGTGGTCGAGGTCGTGAGGCCGGAGACACAGTTGCCCGGACTGCCGCGGATCGCGCGGCACTCCGATCCCACCTTCTACCGGTTGCGTCTCCGAACGACGCAACCGGAAACCGCCACCTGAGGCGCCCGCGGTGAAGAACTGGTCGCGGGTGGACCCGGCAGCGGATGAGGCTGCCGCCTGCGCGGATCGGCGCGGAGGCGGAGGGATCAGTCCTCGGCGAGGGTGACCTCGAGGCCGCCGAGCACCGTGGCCGCCAGGTTGTAGAGGAACGACCCGAGCGTGCTCAGCGCGGTGATGAGCAGCACATCGACCACTCCGAACACCGCGGTGAGGCCGAGCACCCGGGAACTGTTGACGTAGTCCTGCAGCTTGAACGTGTTGGTGCTGCCTGGCGAGGTGAGCAGGTCGCCCAGCACCTTGTTCACCGCGTCGAACGCCCCGGACGCGCTGATCACGCTCCAGATCATCCACACCGCGACGAACTGGATCACCGCGAACGCGATCGAGAACAAGAAGGTGGTCTTCATCACCGACCACGGGTCGATCCGGGAGACCCGCAGGCGCGCCTTGCGTACGCGGCGTACCCCCGCGCGCCGCTCGGCCACCGGCATGCCGTATTGGTTGGTGGACGCCGCGGCGCCCGGTCCGGGCTCCGCCGCCGAACGCAGCGCCGTCGGGCCCTCGTGGGCGACGGCCTCCAGCCTGTCCGACGTGGCCTCGACCGCGCTGCGCGCCCTGACCGACGCCGCGTCCGCGCCACGCTGGACGGCAGCTGCAACGTCACGAGCCCCCGCACTGAGCCGACCGCCGGCCCGCCGGAAGACGCCGTAGCCACCATCGTCGGACTCGTCCGGGCCACCGATGAGTGGCTGCGGAGCCTGTTGGGGCCTCAACGCGCTCTCCGGATCGCCGCCGAAAGAAATCACCGGACGCACCTGGGTGGGCATGTCGTCGTCATGCACGGCGTTGAACCGCTGGGTGGGGTCACTCACGGTTATCCTCCTCGCCGGGCACCTCTGCGGGCCCCGTCTGGTCAACGGTACCTGAGGAATCGGACTCCTCATTCTCGGCGCCCGTCTCGGCCCCACCCTCAACCGCGGCCTCGGCCTCGGCCTCGGCCTCGGTGCGAGACTCGGGGTTGAGCGCGATGACCGACACCTGGTCGTCGCCGCGGACGCCGACGAACTTTACGCCCATCGTGTCGCGGCCCTTGACGACGACCTCGCCGACCGACGACCGGGTGACCTGTCCGGACGCCTTGATCGCGATGACCTCGTCGGACTCGCCGACGATGAGGCCGCCGACCAGCGAGCCGCGATCCTCGTTGAGGCGCATCGCCTTGATGCCGAGTCCGCCCCGGCCCTGCAGCCGGTATTCGGAGACTGCGGTCCGCTTGCCGAAGCCACCATCGGTGACGGTGAACACATACCGCTCGTCCTCGGCGGTGCCGGCGGGGATGATGCTGAGACTGAGCAGCGAGTCGCCCTCGCGGAACCGCATGCCGGTCACACCCGAGGTGGCTCGTCCCATCGGACGCAGTTGCTCGTCGTCGGCCCGGAACCGGATGGCCTGGCCCTTGCGCGAGATGAGGAGCACGTCGTCGTCGGCGCTGCACAACTCGGCGCCGATCAGCTCGTCGGCCTCGTCGCGGAAGTTGATCGCGATGACACCGGCCTGACGGGGTGAGTCGTACAGCGGAAGCGCCGACTTCTTCATCAGTCCGTTGCGGGTGGCGAGCAGCAGGTAGTCGGCGTCCTCATAGGTGCGCAGCGTGAGCACCTGGGCGATCTTCTCGTCTGGCAGGAAACTCAGCAGCCCGGCGACGTGACCACCCTTCGCGTCGCGCCCGGCCTCGGGAAGCTGCCACACCTTGGCCCGGTAGACGCGGCCGAGGTTGGTGAAGAACAGCACCCAGTGGTGGGCGGTGGTGGTGAACAGGTGTTGCACCTCGTCGTCGGCTCGCAGCGTCGCACCACGGACGCCCTTGCCACCACGGTGTTGCACGCGGTACTGGTCGATCGGGGTGCGCTTGGCGTAGCCGCCCATGGTGATGGTGACGACGACGTCCTCGTCGGGGACGAAGTCCTCGTCGCTGAAGTCGCCGTCGGCGGCGACGATCTGGGTGCGCCGATCGTCACCGAACCGGTCGACGATCTCCTGCAGTTCGGCGCTGATGATCCGACGCTGGCGACCCTCGTCGGCGAGGATCGCCTTGAGGTCTTCGATCAGGATTTCGAGCTCACCGAGCAGGTCGATGATCTTCTGCCGTTCGAGAGCGGCCAGGCGGCGCAGCTGGGTGTTGAGGATGGCGTTGGCCTGCAGGTCGTCGATCTCGAGCAGCTGCTTCAGCCCCTCGCGCGCCTCGTCGGTGGTCGGGGACCGGCGGATCAGCGCGATGACCTCATCGAGCATGTCGAGCGCCTTCACCAGTCCGCGCTGGATGTGCGCCTTCTCCTCGGCGTCGTCGAGCCGGAACTGGGTGCGCCGGCGAATGACCTCGAGCTGGTGCTTGATCCAGTAGCTGATGAACTGGTCCAGCCGCAGCGTCCGCGGCACCTCGTCGACCAGCGCGAGCATGTTGCAGCCGAACGTGTCCTGCAGCTGGGTGTGCTTGTAGAGGTTGTTCATCACCACCCGCGGCTGGGCGTCGCGCTTGAGCACGATCACCAGACGCTGGCCGGTGCGGGCCGAGGTGTCGTCGCGGATGTCGGCGATCCCGGTGAGGCGCCCACCGTTGACGAGCTCGGCGATCTTCATCGCGAGGTTGTCGGGATTGCACATGTAGGGCAACTGGGTGACCACCAGCAGCTGACGGCCGCTGCGGTCCTCCTCGAGCTCGATCACCGCACGCATGGTGACCGACCCGCGCCCGGTGCGGTAGGCGTCCTCGATACCCTGACGGCCCACGATCAGCGCTGCCCCGGGAAAGTCGGGCCCCTTGATCCGCTCCATGGCCGCCTCGAGCAGCTCCTCCCGGGTTGCTTCCGGATGCGCGAGGGCCCATTGCGCGGCGTCGTTGACCTCACGCAGATTGTGGGTGGGGATGTTGGTCGCCATGCCCACCGCGATGCCGGTCGACCCGTTGACGAGCAGGTTCGGGAACCGGGCCGGCAGCACCGTCGGTTCCAGCTCCTTGTTGTCGTAGTTGGGCTGGAAGTCGACGGTGTTCTGGTCGATGTCGCGCACGAGTTCCATGGCGAGCGGAGCCATCCGCGTCTCGGTGTATCGCATGGCCGCGGCGCCGTCGTTGCCCGGGGAGCCGAAGTTGCCCTGCCCGGCGACGAGCGGGTTGCGCATCACCCACGGCTGGGCGAGCCGCACGAGGGTGTCGTAGATGGCCGAGTCGCCATGCGGGTGGTACTTGCCCATCACGTCGCCGACGACGCGGGAGCACTTGTTCCAGCCCCGCTCGGGACGGTAGCCGCCGTCGTACATCGCGTAAATCACCCGTCGGTGCACGGGCTTGAGCCCGTCGCGGACGTCGGGCAGCGCGCGTCCGACGATGACGCTCATCGCGTAGTCGAGGTAGCTGCGCTGGATCTCATCCTGCAGGTCGATCTGCTCGGTGCGCCCGTTCTGGGGGACTTCGATGCCGCCGTCGGCGGGTCCGTCGACGACGATGTCGGAGCCGTCGCCGGTGTGCTCGACGGTCGGGTCGAGATCGTCGTCGGGGCCGTCGAAGGGTCCCTGCGGGGTGTCGCTCATCGCATCCTTCTCACGTGTCGAACCTGGGGTGGTGCGGGTGCTGCGTCCGGCGGCCCTGTCGGACCGCCGGTGTCTGCGAAACTGACCTCACCTGACACGGACCCCGTCTGGAGAGGGGTGATTGTCAAGCGGTGCGCCATTTCGCGGTGTGGAGTTGTAGGGGGCCGGGCGGGGGTTGCGGGGGTGCCCCTGGGGATTCAGTTGTGTGACGCCGTTCCGATGCCCGGAGGCAGGTGCTGCGGGAGCAGCGCCGGTGCGCCGACGGGCGGGGGGTTGCTAGGGGGCACGCCCCCTAGCGATGAAGTTGTAGGTGCTGCGGGAGCAGCGCCGGTGTGCCGACGGGCGGGGGGTTGCAAGGGGGCACGTCCCCTTGCGATGAACAGCGCTAGATGTCGAGGAAACGGACGTCCTTGGCGTTGCGTTGGATGAAGTGGCGGCGCTGTTCGACGTTCTCGCCCATGAGCACCGAGAACATTTCGTCGGCGCGGGCGGCGTCCTCGAGGGTGACCTGGAGCAGGATCCGGCCCTCGGGGTCCATGGTGGTGTCCCAGAGGTCGGAGGCATCCATCTCACCAAGGCCCTTGTAACGCTGGATCGGGTTGACGCTCGGCAGCTTCTTCCCGGACGCCACGCCCTCGTCGCGCAGCATGTCGCGCTCGGCGTCGTTGTAGGCGAGCTCGTGGGGGGAGTTGGTCCAGCGGAGCCGGAACAGCGGCGGCTGGGCGAGGTAGATGTGGCCGTGGTCGATGAGGGGCCTCATGAACCGGAACAGCAGCGTGAGCAGCAGGGTGCGGATGTGGGCGCCGTCAACGTCGGCGTCGGCCATCAGCACGATCTTGTGATATCGCAGCTTGTCGAGGTCGAAGTCCTCCTGGACGCCGGTGCCGAGCGCATTGATGATCGCCTCGACCTCCTTGTTCTGGAGGATCTTGTCGAGGCGGGCCTTCTCGACGTTGAGGATCTTGCCGCGGATGGGGAGGATCGCCTGAGTGCGCGGATCGCGTCCACCCTTGGCCGAACCGCCGGCGGAGTCGCCCTCGACGATGAACACCTCGCATTCCTCGGGGCGGTTCGACGAGCAGTCGGACAGCTTGCCGGGAAGGTTGCCACGTCCGAGAAGTCCCTTGCGGTTGCGGGCGATGTCACGGGCGCGGCGGGCCGCGATCCGGGCGGTGGCCGCGGCCTGCGACTTGCGGACGATCATCTTGCCCTCGTCGGGGTGCTGCTCGAACCAGTCGCCGAGCCGCTCGTTGACGACCTTCTGCACGAACGAGCGGGCCTCGGTGTTACCGAGCTTCGTCTTGGTCTGACCCTCGAACTGGGGTTCTGCCAGCTTGACCGACACGATCGCGGTGAGGCCCTCACGGATGTCGTCGCCCGACACGCGGTCGTCGCGCTTCTTGATCAGGCCCCAGTTCTCGCCCCACCGGTTGACGGTGTTGGTGAGCGCCGCGCGGAACCCCTCTTCGTGGGTGCCGCCCTCGTGGGTGTTGATGGTGTTGGCGAAGGTGTGCACCGAGGAGTTGAACGTCATGTTCCACTGCAGCGCGATCTCGACGCTGATGCCCTGCTCGGTCGACATCGCCTCGACGTCGATGACCGTCGGATGCAGCACCTCGCGGCTCGCGTTGAGGTACTTGACGTAGTCGATCAGGCCATCCTGGTAGAGGTAGCTGTCGTGCAACGGCTCGCCGTCGTCGTCGACGTGACCGTCGCGGAGGTCGACGATGTCGATCGCCAGGCCCTTGTTGAGGAAGGCCATCTCGCGGAACCGGGCGGCCAGGGTCTCGTAGCTGAAGTCGGTGGTCTCGAAGATGTCGCGCCCGGGATAGAACGTGACGATCGTGCCGGTCTCCTCGGACGCCTCCATCCGCACCAGTTCGGTGGTGGGCGTGCCGAGCCGGAACTCCTGGTGCCAGCGGTATCCGTCGCGGAGCACGTCGACCACGAACAGGTCGGACAGGGCGTTGACCACCGACGAGCCGACGCCGTGGAGACCGCCGGAGACCTTGTAGCCGCCGGTGCCGAACTTGCCGCCCGCGTGCAGCACGGTGAGCACGAGGGTGACCGTGGGGATCTTCTCGATCGGGTGTTCCTTGACGGGGATCCCGCGTCCGTTGTCGGTGACCCGGCAGCCTCCGTCGGCGAGCAGTTCGACGAGGATGCGGTCGCAGTAGCCTGCCAGCGCCTCGTCGATGGAGTTGTCGACGATCTCCTGGACGAGGTGGTGCAGGCCGCGCTCGCCGGTGGAGCCGATGTACATGCCCGGACGCTTGCGCACCGCCTCGAGTCCCTCGAGCACCTGGATCTGACCGGCGTCGTAGTTGTTGGCCTCGACGTGATGGTCGGTGCCGATACTGCTCGACAGCTCGAACACGCTGCTGTCGTCGTCGGGGTAGGGGTTATCGTCGGTGAGGTCGAACGGGTTGTCGACCTCGGGGTCGATCGGCTCTTGAGCCACCATGTCTCCTTCACATGACCGTGCGGAACCCCGATCAGTCGGTGGCGTGGCCGTGACGGGCTTCGGTGCCGGCTGCGTCAGAATTCCGCGTACCCCCGAATTCTAGCCCATTCGCGTCGGCGGCCCGTTCCATGGTGGGCGTGGCGCAACCGCCAATGCGTGAAATCGGGCCCTGGAGCGCATTCTGAGACGACGAAGGTGCAGACCGCACCCCCTCCCCACGGATGGGTATCGACCGTCTCGGGGGCCTCGGGCGCACCGACGCGGCGTCCGGACGCCGGTGCGGCGTACGACCCTCGGTAGGCTGGCCCGATGTTCGTCGACCACCTCACGGTGAGCGGATTCCGCTCCTACGCGAGCGCCGACGTGCCTCTGGGGGCCGGGGTCACGATCTTCGTCGGCCGCAACGGCCAGGGCAAGACCAACCTCGTCGAGGCGGTCGAATACCTCGCCACGCTCTCGAGTCACCGGGTGTCGAACGACCTGCCGCTGGTGCGGGCCGGGGAGACTCAAGCGATCGTCCGGGCGAGGGTGCAGGCGTCGGCCGACGACGACCGCCAGTTGCTGCTCGAGATCGAGATCAACGTCGGACGCGCGAACCGGGCCAGGATCAACAAGTCGGCCCTGACCCGCACCAGCGAGTTGGCCGGGGTGCTGCGCTGTGTCCTGTTCTCGCCGGAGGACCTCGCGATCGTCAAGGGTGAGCCGTCCGACCGGCGCGCGTTCCTCGACGCGCTCGTGGTGAGCCGCTGGCCGCGGATGGCGGGCGTGCGCTCCGACTACGACAAGGTGCTCAAGCAGCGCAACTCGCTGTTGAAGTCGATGTCGGGCCGGTCGATACGCGACGCGGGTGCCGACGCCGAGTCGACCCTCGACGTATGGAGCGACCAACTGGCCGGCGTCGGCGCGGAACTTCTGGCCGCACGCCTCGACACGCTCGCCGACCTCATGCCGCTCGCGGCGCGCGCCTACGCGACGATCGCACCGGTACGCAACGTCGCCGACGCCGAATACCGCACGTCGCTGCCGCTGCCCTCACCCCTCGGACACCCGGCCGACCGGGACGCCCTGCGCGCGGGGATGCTGCAACTCATGCAGGAGCGGCGACGAGACGAACTGGCCCGTGGCGTGAGCCTCGTCGGCCCGCACCGCGACGACGTCACACTCACCATCGGAAGCCTGCCGGCGAAGGGTTACGCGAGCCACGGCGAGAGCTGGTCGTTGGCCCTTGCCTTACGGCTCGGGCAGTTCGATCTGCTCCGCGACGATGGGATCTCGCCCGTGCTCGTGCTCGACGACGTGTTCGCCGAGCTCGACGTCACCCGCCGCCAGCGGCTCGCCGACGCGGTGGTCGGCGCCGAACAGGTGCTCGTCACCGCCGCGGTCGAGGAGGACATCCCCGACACCCTGACGCACGCCTCCGGCGTCCGGCGGTTCGCGGTGCGCGACGGCAGGGTCGGTCCGCTGGACGCCGGCGAGCCCGCCGACGACGCAACGGTGCATGATGATCCGATCGGCGTGCAGCCGACGGGCGGGGCAGCGGAGGAGGTGGGCGTCCATGGGCAGTGACCCCGACGATCCCGACGCCCTGCCCGAATCGGACCCCTACGCGCCGGACGAGGCCGACGGGCCGGTGGCCCTCGACCACGATCCCGAGGGGCTCGACCTCGCCGCGCTGATCGCGAACCAGACCCGCAACAGCCCGCTGCCCCCGCCACGGGGGGTCACCCGGCGTCCGCGCGCACGCCCACGGCCGGTGACGTCGGACTGGTCGGGCCCCGGACCCGACCAGCGTGACCCCCAACTGGTCGGCGACCTGTTCGACCGGCTGGTGTCCGAGCGCGGCTGGTCGACCCAGCTGACCGCCCGGGCGCTGCTGGAACGCTGGCCCGACCTGGTCGGGGAGGTGAACGCGAGCCACTCGCGGGTGGAGGCGTTCGAGGACCGCATCGTCACCGTGCGCTGCGACTCGACCACCTGGGCCATGTCGCTTCGCTCGCTGGCGCCACAGCTGGTCGCCGAGCTCAATCGCCGCCTCGGCGACGGTTCGGTCACCCGGGTCGTGGTCGTCGGGCCGCAGGCGCCGAGCTGGAAGCACGGACGCCGCAGCGTCCGTGACGGCCGCGGGCCACGCGACACCTACGGGTGACGGCCACGACACATCAACGTTCGACGTTTTCCCCCGTAGTCGCGGGAAAACGTCGAACGTTCCGTCGGGGAGGCCTCCCGGTCAGGCGTCGGACGCCTTGATCGACGGGTCGGGATCGTCCGAGGAGCGCATCGGGGTCTGCTCGGCCTTCTTGTCCGAGGCCGCGAGTTCGGCGTCGCTCCGCGGGGACATCGCGGCGTCGTCGATGTAGTCCTCCGGATCCACGTTCTCGGCCGTCACCCGTTCACCCTGGTGCTGGGCGACGTGCTTGAGGAAGCGGACGGCCAGCTCGTGGCGCAACTCCAGGCTGGCCTGCTGGCGGAAGTCGGCCAGGTCCTGGCGTTCCTCCTCGGCCATGTGGTCGCTGTTGGTCGTGTTGGCGTCGATCACGGCGGTCCACCATGCCTCCGAGCCCGTCGGCGCCTCGCGCACCCGCCCGATCGCGTCCCGCAACTCGTTGTGGTCCTTCAGCGCGTCCCCGATCTGCTCGACGTTGCTCTCGGCGTCGGCCGCCCCGGTGCCGATCTTCACGAGTTCGGGGTAGTAGTAGCGTTCCTCGGCCTCGGCGTGCAGTTCGAGCAGCGTCTCGAGCTGACGCCAGATGGCCGCCAGGCCGTCGAGGTCGTCGCGGGGGAACTCCTCGAGCGCGGCGAACAGCCTGCGCTGCTGGTGGTGCTGGTCGAGGATGATCTCGCAGATGTCCATGCGGTGTCCTATCATCGGAGGTGTCGGGTGGGCGCCGCCCACCGCTGGCGGAATCCGGTCGGTGGTCGCCGGGAACCGGTGATCAGGTGGAGCGGGAGGATCGCACCTGCCGGGCCGTGATCAGCAGTTCCACC
>DAIESZ010000008.1 GCA_027346035.1 Propionibacteriaceae bacterium | reverse complement strand
TACCACGGCACGGTGCGCTGGGTGAACAGCCTCTACCTCGTGCCGGTCGGAGCCACGTACACGGCCACCGGGACGCCGTCGAGCAAGGCCACATCGGCGGTGGCTTTCGCGCTCGCCCAGGTGGGCAAGAAGTACGCATGGGGCGGCACCGGGCCGGACGCGTACGACTGCAGCGGACTCGTGCTCAAGGCCTGGGAGCGGGCGGGGGTTGCGTTGCCGCGCACCTCGCAGGAACAATTCCGCGTGGGAACGAAGGTGGCCACCGCCAACCTCGAACCCGGCGACCTCATCTTCTACTACTCGGATGCGTCGCACGTCGGCATCTACATCGGCAACGGCCAGATGGTGCACGCGGCCAACCCTAATCAGGGGGTGACGATCGACCCGATAGGCATCATGCCTATTGTGGGCTCCAAGCGTGTCGGCTGAGAGGGACGCCGGGGACTGCGCCTCTCTCGCCGACCGACACGACACGTCCTGCATGGACGCACCGCAGCCGGCGGTGATCCATGCAGGACGTGTCCTTTTTCGGGGGGATCGCCTCAGGCCGACCGGACCGGTTCGGCGTCCGGCGTGACGCGCCACGACCGGGTGACCACCTCATGGGCGAGCACCGCCCCGCGCTCGGTGAGTTCACGGGCGACGAGATCGCGGGTGCGGGCGGTGGTGGCGCGGTCGGAGCACCAGATCTCGATCGACCCGACCTGCAGCCCGGGTGTGGCGACGACGCGCAGGTAGTTGTCGACCCGCTGGTGCCACCAATCCGGTGAGGTCTCACGCGGGGTGAGGTCGATGGCGGCGAGCTTGCCGCCGATCCCCGGCAGCAGCGCGGCGATGTCGACGCTCGTGCCGTCGGGCAGGGTGAGGGTGGGACGCCGCTCGGGTAGCGCGAACGGGGCGCGCAGCGTCGGGAACAGCACCCCGCGATCGCGGTCGCGCCCGCGGGCCTTCCTCCTGGTCGTGAGCAGCCCCGCGACGCCGACCGCCCAGAACAGCAACTGCGTCGACATCGCCCAGCGGAACGCGGTGAGGGTGTAGCCCCCGGCGAGGTCGAGCACGATGCCGATGACCAGGATGTTGAGCATCGCGGCCGACATGCCCGCCACGACCACCACGCCGGTGGCGGTGCCCACCCGCACCAGCGGGTTGGATGCCCGGGCGACATCGAAGCCGATCCCCGATCCCGGCCCGGACGCCGCAAGGGCGATCATCAGGACCACCAGGAGCCACACCGGCGCGCGCCCCGGCCAGAGCACGATGGCGACCCACGGCAGCATCGCGGCCACGGACACGAGCAGCGCGGTGTTGGTGCGCTGGAGCGGAGCCCGGCGACTGAGGCGTCCGATGAGCAGCGCGAACGGCAGACCGGCCAGCACCATCACCGTGAACAGCGCCGAGGCCACCGGCATCGGGTAGCCGAGTCCCTGGAGCAGGAACGGGTAACCCCACATAAGGGCGAACACGACGTTCCAGAAGCTGCAGATCCAATGGATCCAGAAGCCGGTCAGCGTCCCGGGATCGCGGAGCACCGTGACGACGTCGCGCACGCTGGTGCCGCCGCGGGTGACGGTGACGCTGACCCCGTGGGGCGCGTTGCGGAGCAGCACCAGGACGACGACGGCCACAGCACCCGAGACGATGGCGGCGGCGGTGAACGAGGAGGTCCATCCCGCGACACCCAGCATGGCCGCGAGGGGGATCGAACTCACGAGTTGACCGGCCTGGCCGAGGATCCCGGTGGCCTGGTTGAGCATCGGGAGCCGCCCGGCGCCGAACCACGCCGGCAGCATGCGGATGACCGCGATGAAGGTCATGGCGTCGCCCACGCCGATCAGCACGCGCGCGATGATGGCCGAGGTGAGGTGGGTGCTGAGCGCGAGGTCGAGTTGCCCGAGGCCCATCAGGATCGCGCCCGTCGCGACGACCAGTCGGGTACCGAACCGGTCGACGAGCACGCCGACCGGTATTTGCATGCCCGCGTAGGTCAGGAGCTGCACGACGACGAACAGGCTGACCATCGAGGCACCCGCCGAAAACCGGTGGGTCGCCAGGCCACTGGCCACGGCGAAGCTGGTGCGCTGGAAAATCGCACCCACATAGGCGAACGTGCCGACGGCCCACATGAACCAGGCACGGCGCGAGTCGATGGCTCCGCTCACGCGGATCGTCCTTTCGGGTCCGGCGTCCCAGTGACCGGAAGGGTCGATGGGAGGGGAGGGACGCCGCGTCGCGGGTTCGGCGCAGGCGTCCCCGTCGACGGTTCGGCAATCCACGTCAACGGATCGACCGAGTGGTTGGATTCTAGCGCCGCGGGCGGCGGGACCCGGGCGTGCGCCAGGTGTGGCCACCGGCTCCGTGCCGCGGAACACCTCACGATCTGCAGGTAACCGGCGCCTGGCACGGTCGCGGTGGCTGAACGTCGCCGGGCCGACTGCGGATCCGGAGGCCGAACCCTTGGCTGGGTGATTCCCGACGATGGTCGGTCGGCGTCGTGGGCCTCGAGCGACGCCGCGGGCGGCGTCCACGCCGTGTCAGGTCGGGATCCACACCCGCATGGTTGATGGACCCCTGTTCGACCACGCGTAATACGGCACGAGGGTGAGCGCGGTCGTCTGCGGCTCACCGGAGGCGGTAGGCGTCCCGTAGGGCCACGGGCCCGGCGCGGGCAAGGGGCGGGTGACGGCGTCGACGACCACACCGACGCGGGCATCGCCGAGCCCCTCGAGGGGCACCTCGCGGGGCTCGTGGCCGAGGAGGCTGACGGCGTCCAGGG
>DAIESZ010000005.1 GCA_027346035.1 Propionibacteriaceae bacterium | reverse complement strand
TGACCGGTCCCGGGTGAGACGAATGCCGGTCTAGACGGGGGTTCGTGTGCAGTTTCTGCACAGAGTCGGCGTCCAGACCGGCGTTTGGCTCAGCTTCGCCGGCCCGGCACGGGCTCACGCGGTGGCCGCGCGCTCCTTCTGTGCCTGGATCGCGGTGATCGCCACCGTGTTGACGATGTCGTCGACCAGGGCGCCGCGCGACAGGTCGTTGACCGGCTTGTTCAGCCCCTGAAGCACCGGGCCGATCGCGACCGCGCCGGAGGTGCGCTGCACGGCCTTGTAGGTGTTGTTGCCGGTGTTGAGGTCGGGGAAGATCAGCACCGTCGCGCGCCCGGCGACCTGGGAACCCGGCATCTTCTTCTGGCCGACGACCGGGTCGACCGCCGCGTCGAACTGGATCGGACCCTCGACCAGCAGGTCGGGACGCCGGCTCTTGACGATCTCGGTGGCCTCGCGGACCTTGTCGACGTCGGCGCCGGAGCCCGAGTCCCCGGTGGAGTACGACAGCATCGCAACGCGCGGCTCGATGCCGAACGACTCGGCCGTCTCGGCCCAGGAGATCGCGATGCCGGCGAGCTGTTCGGCGTTCGGGTCGGGGTTGACCGCGCAGTCGCCGTAGACGACCACCTCGTCGGGCATGCACATGAGGAACGAGCTCGACACCACGGTGACGCCGGGCTTGGTCTTGATGAACTCGAGCGACGGGCGGATCGTGTTGGCGGTGGTGTTCACCGCGCCCGACACCATGCCGTCGGCCATGCCGAAGTGCACCATCATCGTGGCGAACGTCGACAGGTCCTTCATCCGGGCCCGCGCCTGGTCGAGGGTCACGCCCTTCTTCGACCGCAACCGGGCGAACTCGGCGGCGAACCTCTCGACGAGTTCGGGATCCTCGGGCGAGACGATCGTCGCGGCGGAGATGTCGAACCCGAGTTCGTGCGCGCGCATCCGCACCTTGTTCTCGTCGCCCAGCAGGATGATCCTGGCGACACCCCGCTGCAGGATGATCGCCGCGGATTCGAGGATCCGGTCGTCGGACGCCTCGGGCATGACGATCGTCTGCACCGTGCGTCGTGCCTCCTGCATCAGCTGGTACTCGAACATCCGCGGCGTGCGGATCTGCCCGTGCTGCACGTCGAGCCTGCGCATCAGGGCGTCCCCGTCGACGTGGTCGTTGAACAGCCGGCGCGCGACCTCGATCTTGCGGGGCGACGAGGTGCTGGTTCCGGTCATACCGTGCAGCCGGGTGGAGGTGGTGAACGTGCCGCTGTCGGTCTGGCCGATCGGAATGTCGATCCGGACGCCGCGCAGCAGCTTCTCGATGACGGGGGGCACCGGGTACCCGCCGACGAGGACGATCGCGGCGATGTTCGGGAAGGTCCCGGCGTCGTTGGCGAGCAGCAGTCCGGGAAGCAGGTCGATGCGGTCGGCGGGCACGACGAGGGTCGTCTCGTTCTCGAGCCGCTCGAGCAGGTGTGGGAGCGTCATGCCGGCCACGAGGACGCCGAGCGACTCGCGGTCGAGCCACTCCTCGTTGCCGTACCACAGGGACACGTCGGCGGCGGCGAACTGGGCCCGGATCGTGGGCGCGGCGAGCAGCAGACTCGCGGGCAATGCAGCGGTGACCAGGTTCTCGCCGATCGTGGCCAGTTCGGCGGCCACGACATCGGTGAGCTCGGGATCACACTTGGTGGCGATGACACCGACCACGTCGCTGTGGTGCTGGCGGAAGTCGTCGAGGGCGCTCCTGGCCGCGCGCCGGATGCTCTGCGGGTCGCGTCCGTCGCCGCTCACCACCCCGATCACCGGGGAATTGAGGTTGGCGGCCACCACCGCGTTGAACGTCATCTCCGTGGGCGTCGGACCGTCGGGGAAGTCGGAACCGATCACCACGATCGCCTCGAACCTCTCGCTGAGCTCGCTGAACCGGCCGATGATCGTGCCGAGGGCGGCACTCTCGTCACGGGCCAGGTCTTCGTGCGAGATGCCGATGGCGGACTCGTAGTCCTGGTCGACGGCCGGTTGGGCCAGCAGCGCCCGCGTGATCTCGTCGTCGGCGGTATTGCGCACCAGCGGTCGGAACACGCCCACCGAGCTCACCTGGCGAGCGAGGGCCTCGACGAGACCCAGCGCGATGGCGCTCTTGCCGATCCGTCCCTCTGACGCTGCGATGTAGACGCTCTGTGTGCTCACCCGGCCAGGTTATTGCCTGCTCAATGGTCGGGCGCCGGGTGGGTCGGCGAAGCATCCGGCACGACCTCGGCAACCTTCGCGCGCGCCAGCGGTCCCGGGGATCGGCCGGGATCTTGTGAACCGTCAATGTGACCGTTAACATTGAGCCGTCACATCGTCTCACGCGATGGCAGAACTTGCCCTTGGCGACGTCCAACGAAGGAGAGGCCCCATGGCTGGCGGAAGCATCGTTCCCGATCTCTCAACCCTGAGCGTGTGGTTCCTCGTCGGGAGCCAGGGACTGTACGGCGAAGAGGTTCTCCAGCAGGTCGCCGCCCAGTCCCAACGCGTCGCACAGTTGTTGGACGCCTCCGGCGACATCCCGGTCAAGGTGGTCTGGAGGCCGGTGCTCACCGACTCCGACGGCATCATGCAGGCGATGCTCGAGGCCAACGCCGATCCGACCGTGATCGGCGTCATCACCTGGATGCACACCTTCTCGCCGGCCAAGATGTGGATCCGTGGGCTGGGTGCCCTGCACAAGCCGCTGCTGCACCTGCACACGCAGGCCAACAGCGAACTGCCCTATGGCGAACTCGACTTCGACTTCATGAACCTCAACCAGTCGGCCCACGGCGACCGCGAATACGGCTACATCCTGTCCCGCCTGGGCGTGCGCCGGAAGTCGGTCATCGGGCACGCGTCCGACCCTCGGGTCACCCGCGAGGTCGGCACGTGGACGCGCGCCGCCGCGGGCTGGCACGAACTGCAGGGGATGAAGGTCGCTCGATTCGGCGACAACATGCGCTACGTGGCGGTCACCGAGGGCGACAAGACCGAGGCTGAGGCGATCTTCGGCGTCAGCGTCAACACGTGGGGGGTCAACGACCTCATCGCCCGGGTCGACGCCGTGAGTGAGGACCGGATCGACGCCCTGGTGGCCGAGTACGACGAGAGCTACGACGTCGTGCCCGAGTTGACGTCCGTCGGCGCCAGGCGGGACTCGCTGCGCTACGCGGCGCGGGAGGAACTCGGCCTGCGCGACTTCCTCGAGGAGCACGACTGCGTCGCGTTCACCGACACCTTCGAGGATCTCGGCACCCTGCGCCAGCTGCCCGGCATCGCCGTGCAGCGATTGATGGCCGACGGCTACGGCTTCGGCGCCGAGGGCGACTGGAAGACCGCGATCCTGGTACGACTGGCGTCGGTCATGGGTGCCGGGTTGCCCGGCGGCGCGACGCTCATGGAGGACTACACCTACAACCTCACGCCCGGCGAAGAACTCATCCTCGGCGCCCACATGCTCGAGGTGGCCCCGACGATCAGCTCGGCCCGGCCGACCCTCGAGATCCATCCCCTGGGCATCGGCGGCAAGGAGGATCCCTGCCGCCTGGTGTTCACCTCCGACCCGGGCGAGGCCGTCGTCGTCGCCATGAGCGACGTGCGCAGCCGGTTCCGGCTGATCGCCAACGTCGTCGACATCGTCGAGCCGCCCCACCCGCTGCCGAAGCTGCCGGTCGGCCGGGCCCTGTGGCGTCCGCGGCCCGACTTCGTCACGTCGGCCACATCGTGGCTCGCGGCCGGGGCGGCGCACCACACCGTGATGAGCACCAACCTGGACGCCGACGTGTTCGTCGACTTCGCGCGGATCGCCGACGTCGAGATGGTGCTCATCGACGAGCAGAGCACCGTCCGTGACATCGAGCGGGGCCTTCGGCTCGAATCCGCCTACCGGAGTGGTCCGGCGGCGGTCTGAGCCCTATTCTGCTCGGTTGGAGCGCTGAGCTGAGAGAGGGGCGCCGATGCCCGCACCACGTGGTCACGCACCGAGCATGCGCGACGTCGCCCAGCGCGCCGGGGTCTCGCATCAGACCGTGTCGCGGGTGGTCAACGACAGCCCGAACATCCGTTCCGACACGCGCGAGCGGGTTCTCCAAGCGATCGAGGAGCTCGGCTACCGGCCCAACGGCCTGGCGAGGGCGCTCGCCCACGGGCGCTCCCGTCGGATCGGGCTGCTCATGGAGTCGTCGTCGCACTACGGCCCGATGAACATGCTCCGGGGTGTCGAGATCGCGGCGCGGCGTGCCGGCTACGCCGCCACGACATTCGGCGTCACCTCGCCCGATGAGTTCGAGGAGGGCATCGACTTCCTGCGCGACCAGCGCGTCGATGCGCTGGCCATCATCGCACCCAGGGCGCAGTCGCTCGAGTCCCTCGCCCGGGTCACGCTTCCCCCGGCGTGCGTGCTGGTCGGGTCGATGCCACCGGACGCCGGCGGATCCGGCCCGATCGAGTCGCTGCCCCGCGTCGGTGTCGACCAGGCCCTCGGTGCGCGGCTGGCCGTCCAGCACCTCATCGCGTCCGGGCACCGCACGATCGCCCACCTCGCCGGTCCCGCCGATTGGTTCGATGCCCAGGTGCGCCGCCACGAGTGGCTCCGGACGCTCGAGTCCGCCGGGCTCGAGGCGGGTCCCACGGTCGAGGGCGACTGGCGTCCCCAGTCGGGATACGACGCAACCGAGGCACTGCTGGCCATTCCGGGGGTGACGGCCGTGTTCGCCGCCAACGACCAGATGGCGCTCGGCCTGATCCATGGCCTGTCCGACCGTGGGCTCGCCATTCCCGGCGACCTCAGTGTGGTGGGCTTCGACGACATCCCCGAGAGCGCGCACTTCCGGCCCCCGCTCACCACCGTGCACCAGGACTTCCAGGCGGTCGGTGAGGCCGCCGTCGACCTGTTGCTTCAGCGTCTCGGCGAGGCGTCGCACGGGACGCCTCAGCAGATCGTCCCCGAACTCGTGGTGCGCGCGTCGACCGCCTCGCCTGGCCACGGGCCGTCCGGAGCCGGTGGGACGCCGGCGGCAGAGGCGCCCGGGGTTCGCTGACTACGCGCCTCGCGACGACGGGAACCTCGTGCGCTCAGCCCTGTGCCTGCACCGGTGAGCCGAGGCGCCGGTCCAGGATGGGCTCGATCTCCCGGCGGTGCGCCTCGTGGGCGCAGCGCGCCTAGCTGTTCTCCACGGCGGCGCGCTCGATGGCCAGGCCCGCGGTGAACCGCCTCATGAACCGGTTGAACCCGTCGACGTCGCTCTGCTGTGGTGCGACGGTCTCGAGTTCGGCCCCCGCGAACACCGTGTCGCCGAGGTAGCGGCCCAGGTCGGAGGCTCCGGCGGGGTCACGGGTGAACGCTGCGAGCACCGCGATGCCCCACGCGCCGCCCTCGGCCGCGAGATCACCGACGCTGACCGCCGTGTTGAGTGCGCCGGCGAGGATCCGCTGGCCGACGCCCCGGGTCTTGAAGAACCCGCCGTGGCCGAAAAGGGAGTCGATCGCGACGTCCTCGCCCGCCAGCACGTCCATGCCGAGCCGCAGTGTTGCGAGCATCGCGAACAGCTGGGTTCGCATGAAGTTGGCGAGCGTGAGCGAGCTGTCGGGCGTCCGGACCACCAGGGGACGGCCCTCGTCGAGGCCCAGGTTGTGCTCGCCCGAGAGGAAGTTGTAGGCGAGCAGACCGCCGCCATCGGCTTCTCCCCCGAGGGCGGCGTGGAACAGTGTCCCGAACACCGTCGAGGAGTCGGCCGGGGCGCCGAGCGCGGTCGCGAACTCCCCGAACAATCCGGCCCACGCGTTGAGTTCGCTCGCCCCGTTGTTGCAGTGCACCATCGCGACGAGGTCGCCGGACGGGGTGGTGACGAGGTCGAGTTCGGGATGGGACGCCGCGAGCGGGTGCTCGAGCACGACCATCGCGAAGATCGAGGTGCCGGCGCTCACGTTCCCGGTGCGCGGGGCGACCGAGTTGGTGGCGACCATGCCGGTGCCGGCGTCCCCCTCGGGCGGACACAGGGGAGCACCGGGTTGGATCATGCCGCTGGGGTCCAGCAGCGCGGCCCCCTCGGCGGTGAGGTGCCCGGCCACGGCACCGGCCGTGAGGACGCGGGGCAGCAGGTCGGTGACCTTCCAGGGGAATCCGCGATCGGCGACGAGCCCGTCGAAGGCGGCGAGCATGCTGGCGTCGTAGTCGCCGGTGGTGGTGTCGATCGGGAACACACCGCTCGCATCGCCGACGCCGATCACCCGCTCGCCGGTGAGCCGCCAGTGCACGTAGCCGGCGAGGCTGGTGAGGAACGTGATGTCGGGCACGTGCCGCTCGCCGTCGAGCACCGCCTGGTACAGGTGGGCGATGCTCCAGCGCAGCGGGATGTTGTGCCCGAACAGGGCGCTCAACTGCGAGGCCGCGGCGGCGGTGTTGGTGTTGCGCCACGTGCGGAACGGGGTCAGCAGCGTGCCGTCGGCTGCTCCGGGCTCGGCGGCGAATGCGAGGTAGCCGTGCATCATCGCCGACACGCCGATCGAGCCCACCGTGGTGAGTGGGACGCCGTGGCGATGGCGCACGTCGTCGATGAGTGCGGCGACGCATTCCTGGATGCCCGACCACACCGACTCGAGGGAGTAGGTCCACAACCGGTCGACGAATTGGTTCTCCCAGTCGTGGTTGCCCACGGCGAGTGGCTGGTGGTCGGGGCCGATCAGCACCGCCTTGATCCGGGTCGATCCGAGTTCGATGCCGAGTGAGGTGTCTCCCCGCGTGATCGCGCCGCGGGCGGCCTCGGGTGCGGGGTGCTGGTCATGACTCATCGGGACCTCCTGGGCGCGGCGGCGATGCCGGGACTGGTGACACGATCATGTTAACGGTAACATCATGGGAAGGCGAGACCCCGCACGAGATTGCACCGCCATCAGGCGCTCGGTGACCATCCGTCGGCGCCGCGCCCGACAACAACCCGAGAACAAGCGGTGTGGAGGTCCAGTGTCCGACAGGCTCACGGCGGTGCCCGACGGCGTCCGCGACGATGTGGAACGGCTCAAGCGGGAGGTCGCGGCGCTGCACGCCGAACTGCCGCGCAACAACCTTGTGGTGTGGACCGCGGGCAACGTGTCAGCCCGCGTGCCCGGGGCGGACCTGCTGGTCATCAAGCCATCGGGGGTGTCCTACGACGACATCACGCCCGAGTCGATGGTCGTGTGCGACCTCGACGGCAACCTCATCGAGGGGGACCGCAAGCCCTCGTCCGACACGGCGGCGCACGCCTACGTCTACCGGCACATGCCCGAGGTTGGCGGGGTCGTGCACACCCACTCCGACTACGCCACCGCGTGGGCGGCTCGCCGTGAGCCGATCCCGTGCGTGCTGACGATGATCGCCGACGAGTTCGGCGGCGACATCCCGGTGGGCCCGTTCGCCCTGATCGGTGACGACTCGATCGGACGCGGCATCGTCGAGACACTGCGCAACTCGCGGTCGCGGGCGGTGCTGATGGCCAACCACGGCCCGTTCACGATCGGCTCCGACGCCCGGGACGCGGTCAAGGCGGCGGTGATGGTCGAGGACGTCGCCCGCACCGTGCACCTGGCCCGCCAGCTCGGCGAGCCGGTGCCGATGGACCAGGGTGACATCGACCGGCTGTACGACCGCTACCAGAACGTCTATGGGCAGTGACCCCGGGCGGCCCGGACGCCGACCGGCGTCCGACCGCCGCCGCTAGCCTGGGCGCATGAGCGTACGCATCGGTGCCCACGTCGACCAGGCAGACCCGATCGCCGAGGCCCGCGCCCGGGGAGCGGACCTGGCGCAGTTCTTCCTCGGCGACCCGCAGAGTTGGAAGGCCCCCTCCGTCGCCTATCACGGGGGCGCCCCCGCGCTCAGGGCCGACGCCGGGCGGGCCGACGTGCACCTCTACGTGCACGCTCCCTACGTCATCAACGTCGCCTCGACGAACAACCGCATCCGCATCCCCTCACGCAAGCTGTTGCAGCAGACGCTGAACCTGGCCGCCGAGGTCGGCGCGCAGGGCGTCGTCGTCCACGGCGGCCATGTCGGCGCCGACGACGATCCCGCCGTGGGCATCGACAACTGGCGCAAGTGCGTCGAGGGACTCGACCTGCCGGTGCCGATGTTCATCGAGAACACCGCCGGCGGCGCGAACGCGATGGCCCGTCAGCTGTCGAGGCTCGAGCATCTGTGGGACGCCATCGCCCAGGCGTCCGGTGCCGACCAGGTCGGCTTCTGCCTCGATACCTGCCATGCCCATGCGGCGGGGGAGGAGCTCCTCGGCCTGGTCGACCGGGTGCTCGCGATCACCGGACGGATCGACCTCGTGCACGCCAACGACTCCCGGGATGGGTTCGGGTCGGGCGCCGACCGGCACGCGACGATCGGACACGGTCACGTCGACCCCGACGGGCTCGCAGACGTCGTCCGCTCGGCCGGCGCGCCGCTCGTGGTCGAGACCCCCGCGGAAGGGCACGCCGACGACATCGCCTGGCTGCGCCGCGCGCTCGACGGCTGACGTGCCACCTCTCAGGGAGTGCCACCCGGCCCTCCGGGGAGGGGTTACGGTCCCGTAAGCTTGAGGTGCGGACGCCGCGACCGCTCCGGTCGGCCGCTCCGCCAGTCGAGGAGGACCGGCCGTGACCGACCACGTGTCGCATCTGTTCGCCGCCGCCGCGGCACGTCACCCGGATCGCATCGCCACCCGTGTCCGCGAGGGCGACAGCTGGCGCACCCAGACCTATCGCGAGTTCGAGGCGTCGATCCGTGCCACCGCCCGGGCCTTGGCCGGGGCGGGCATCGAGCGCGGTGACCGGGTGGCGATCTTCGCACCCAACTCACCGGAATGGTCCGAGGCCGACCTGGCGACCCTGCTCGTCGGGGCCGTGCCGGTGCCGCTCTACGCCACCAGCACGCCCGAGCAGGTCAGCCACATCGTCAACGACTCCGGCACCCGGTTGCTGTTCGCCGGATCGGCGTCCGAACTCGACCGGGTGCGCCGCGCCCACACGCCGAATCTCGAGCGGGTCGTCACCTTGGCCGCCACGGGCGATGCGCACGTGCCGAGCCTGCGGGAGTTCCGCGACAGGGCGGCGACCCGACCCGATCTCGACGCGGTCGTCACCGCTCGCTTCGAGGAGGCTGGGCCCGACGATCTCGCGAGCATCATCTACACCTCGGGCACCACTGGTGACCCGAAGGGCGTCATGCTCCCGCACCGGGCACTCGTGTCACAGGTGCACGCGCTCGACGGGTTCTTCGACATCACCCCCGACGACCACAGCCTGTGCTTCCTGCCGTTGTCACACGCGCTCGAGCGGGCCTGGACCACGGTCGTACTGTCGCACGGCTGCATGAACACCTACGTGCCCAACGCCAAGGACGTCGCGGAGCTGATGGTGCTCGCCCGGCCGACGCTCATGGTCAGTGTCCCCAAGCTGTATGAAACGGTCTATGCCACCGCGAGGGCGTCCGTGGCGGCCTCGGTGGTCAAGAAGCGCATCTTCGACTGGGCCATGCACCTGGGTGGCCAGTTGCAGCACGCTCTCCGCAAGGGCCGGACGCCGGCGGCGCACCTGCGGGCCCAGCTGCCGCTCGCCGACAAACTCGTGTTCTCGACCATCCGCCGGGCCATGGGCGGGCCCAAGACCGTGCTGGCCTGTGGTGGAGCCCCGTTGCGCCGCGAGATCGAGGAGTTCTTCTCCGCCGCCGGGTTACCGATCCTGCAGGGGTACGGGCTCACCGAGGCGGGCCCGCTGATCAGCTTCAACGCGCCCGACGCGTTCAGGGTCGGCACGGTCGGGCGGGTGATGCCCGGCGGTGAGCTGCGGATCGGCGCGGATTCCGAGATCCAGTATCGCGGCCCCAACCTGATGACCGGCTACTGGAACAACCCGGAGGCCACTGCCGCGGCCTTCGACGACGGCTGGCTGCGCACCGGTGACGCCGGCTACGTCGACAGCGACGGGTTCCTGGTGATCACCGACCGGATCAAGGACATCATCGTCACGGTCAACGGCAAGAACATCAGCCCCCAACCGATCGAGGGCCTGCTGCTCGCCGACCCGCTGTTCGAGTACGCCGTGCTGCTCGGCGACAACCGGCCGTGCCTGACCCTGCTCGTCAAGCCGTCCCTGCCCCACCTCCACGACCTGGCGGCCAGGCTGAACATCGCGGTGGCCAACCCCACCGAACTGCTGTCCCATCCCGAGATCGTCGACGAACTGCGCCGCCGGGTGCAGCAGCTCACCGAGAAGCTGCCGAGTCACGAGCAGATCCGCGACGTCGAGGTGCTGCAGGACGACATCACGATGGACAACGGGCTGCTCACCCCCACCCTCAAGGTGAAGCGGCGCGAGGTCGAGAAGCGCTTCCAGTCGCTCATCGACGATATGTACCAGCGGATCGCCGACCGACGGAGTCGCTGAACCCCTGACGCGCTCACACG
The DNA here is from genome assembly GCA_027346035.1 of Propionibacteriaceae bacterium. GTDB lineage: Bacteria > Actinomycetota > Actinomycetes > Propionibacteriales > Propionibacteriaceae > JAJYQH01. The sequence continues at coordinate 4,381 of DAIESZ010000005.1, read as the reverse complement.
TCGTTGTCCCGTTGGTCGTCTCGTTCGTCGTCGAGTTCGGACGCCGCGAGCAGGTCGGCGTCCGTGGTGGGCTGGCCGAACACGACGTCGGCCGCGGCGACCAGGCCCGCTGTCACACCGGGCAGGTGGGTCGTCCAGGCGAGCTTGTTGACCACCTGCACCACGGTCGACGCGGGCAGGTCGGTGCCGTCGAAACTGTCGTCGACGGTCGTGTGCCCGTCGGCGACCAGCGTCACGTCGTAACCGCGGTAGAGGCCGCCGGTGACCGTGCCCCGCACGCCGGTGTCGCTGCGGATCCCCACGACAACGAGGTGCGCCGCTCCGGCGCTGGCGAGTTCGTCGTGCAGCCGAGTTCCGGCGAACGCATCGGCGAAGGCGGCGTCGATGAGCGGCTCGCCGAGCATCCGGGTCAGCCGTCCGGTCAGTTGCCACCCTGGGCTTCCCGATTCGAGGTCGTCGTCGTGGTACTGCACCCACACGACGGGGACGCCTGCCAGGCGGGCCCGGTCGGCGAGCTCGCCCACGGTGGCGACAACGGCGTCACCGGTGACCGTCCTGGACAGGACGGCGTCCTGCATGCCGATGATCAGCAGTGCGTCGGCGTCGCGGTCGGTGAACAGGCTCATCGATGGTCCTTCCGGGTGGCGGGCCGCAGTCGTGCGACGCCGACGACGAGCGCCACCGCCACCGAGCCCACGGCGAGGCCGACCAGCGCCGAGACGAGGGTGTTGGCCAGCCAGGCGAGCAGGCCGCCGACGCCGGGCAGATGGTGGCGGAGGGCCTCCTCGGCGTGGTGCACCGCGCCATAGGGCCCGTGCCAGCCGAGGGAGTCGGTGCCGGCGAGCAGGATGTGCCCGCCGACCCACACCATCGCGGCGATCCCGACGCTTGACAGCACGCTCATGACCCGCGGCATCGCCCGCACGAGCGCGAGCCCGGCCCGCCGGGACGCGGCCGAGGGGCGCTCGGCGAGCAGCAGGCCGACGTCGTCCATCTTGACGATGATCGCGACGACTCCGTACACGAGCGCGGTGATGACGATCGCGACGACCACGAGGCTGAGGGCGCGCACGAGCAGTCGCTGGGCAGCGACCTCGGCCAACGCGATCGCCATGATCTCGGCCGACAGGATGAGGTCGGTGCGGATCGCGCCCCGCACCATCTGCCGCTCGTGCTCGGGCGTGCCGGTCCCCGGCGTCTCGGCGGCCGCCGTGTCGCCGCCGCGATGCCCGCCGCCCAACGCTTCCCAGACCTTTTCGGCGCCCTCGTAGGTGAGGTAGGCGCCGCCGCACATGAGGATCGGGGTCATCAGCCATGGGACGAACTCGCTGAGCACCAGGGCCACCGGGAGGATGAACAGCAGCTTGTTGCGCAGGGATCCGAGGGCGATCCGTCGGATGATCGGCAACTCGCGGTTGGCGAGAAAGCCGTGGACGTAGCGGGGGGTCACCGCGGTGTCGTCGACGACCACGCCGACGGCCTTGGCGCTCGCCTTCGCTGCCGCGAGGCTGACATCGTCCACCGATGCCGCGGCCATCTTCGCGATCGTGGCGACGTCGTCGAGCAGGGCGGCGAGGCCGCCACTCACCGCGCGGTCCGATCGTGTGGTCCCGACATGCCCGGTAGCGTACTGGGCCCCACGGCCCGAGGTGTGATTGCCGGACGCGGCCGGTTCCGGCTCCGAACTGCCGTCGCGGGATCTGCCCCTGGGGAATGCCACCGGGGGTATGTACCCTGTTGGGGTGATGAGCAAGCTGACGCTGTCGCTGCAGGCACTGCGCACGTGGAGGGGCCGCCAATGGCTGGTGGCCGTCGGGGCATCGGTGGCCACCGCGGTGGTGCTGGGCCTGGTCACGGTGCTGATCCCGAACCCCGTGTTCGGCCGGGAGGTGCCGCCGACCGCCTGGAGCTACCCGGTCTGGATCGCCACCTCCGTTCTGACCGGCGTCCTGTTCGCCACCTACGTGCGCCCGAGGGACGCCGCAGGCGTCGCCGAACCGGCGGCTGCTGCGGCGCTCGAGTCCGGGGCCGGAGCGGGCCCGCAGGCGGAGCAGAAGACGTCGTGGCTCGGGATGGCGGGAACCATCACCGGCTGGTTCGCCATCGGCTGCCCGGTCTGCAACAAGATCGCGTTGATCGCGCTCGGCTACAGCGGGGCGCTCACCTACTTCGCGCCGATCCAGCCGTGGCTCGCGGTGCTCGCTCTCGTCCTGCTGGTGGTGTCACTGATGTACCGGCTCTCGGGCCAGATCGCCTGCCCGATGCCCCGTCGGGCCTGACGCCCCGTCGCGTCCGGGCGGGCGGGGCGTCAGCGGCGTACGACCGGGCCGACGGCGTACGAGTTGGCCGGGCTGAACGACCGGGTCGTACGCCGCGGGCGCTCCGGAGCCAGTCGCCGGCGTGTCGGCAGGCGTCAGTGCAGGAACAACCGCCTGACATCGACGGGGACGACCGGCGTCCGACTGGGGAGGCGGCGGACCATCGGGTACAGGGCCAGGCCGAGCAGGTAGGCCGCCAGGTGTCCGAACTCGGTGACGTCGGTGTCGAACGCCACGATGGTGATCCACATCGTCAGGAAGCCGAGCGACCACAGCCAACGGCCGCGGCCCGCGAACCAGTAACTCGCCAGTCCCAGCAGCGTGGCGAAGCCGTAGCTGGCTCCCACGTCGATCATGAACGCGACGCCCTGGTCGGCCTTGCCCGTGCGGATCGCCCACCAGATGCCCACCGCGGTGACGAGGGTTGCTCCGATGTGTCCGGTCCAGAACGCGACGAGCCAGCGAACCGAGCCGATCCAGCGTTCGAGCGGAGCCAGCACGAGGGTGAACGTCACGAGCCACAGGAACCACTCGGTGGGCGTCACGTAGAACGCGCTGCGCAGCAGAACAGGGACCGGGTTGATGCTCAACTGGTGCAGATTGGTGCTCTGCGACGACAGGAAGGCCCTTCTCAACTGCGGAGACGTGCGTAGCAGCAACCACGTGGTGAAGGCCAGCAGGGCCAGGTAGATGGTGGTCACCGGTGCCGTGCGCACCCAGACCCACAGCGGCGCCCGGACGCCACGCCACCACCGGGCCAGCGCGATCACCCAGCGCCAGTGCCTGCGCCAACCCGCCGACAGCACCCATGCCAGGGCGAGGAGCAGCAACAGGACCACGCCGTCACCCTAGCGGGATCGGCCCATCACCTTCGCCGGCCGGACCGACGCGCCGGCCGGATCGACGGGTCGGGCGGACGACTCGTCCACCGGGCCCAGGGACGCCGCCGGGCACCGCCCGGTGCACGTCATGCGCGGCCATGGGAATGCCGAACCGCACCCCGCCCCCGAGGGTCGGCATCGCACCGGACTGACCGATCGGAAAGAAATCCGGTCGGAACCATTGTGGGACGCTCCCCGGCCCGCCTATCGTGCAGGGCAGGCGTCGCGCTACAACGAAGTAGGTGGGCGTCGCAATCTACGAAGGAGTAGAGGCATGTCCGATTTCAGAACCTCCCGACGCGGGCTCCTGCTGGGTGCCACCGTCCTCGGGGTGTCAGCGGGGGCGCCGGCGATCGCCGCCGCTGACCCGCGGCCGATCCACCCCACGTCGCCGATGGTCGAGGGAATCCTCGACTTCATCCACGTCATGACCCCGACCGACGGCACGGTGGCGCTGGCGCAGAGCTACGCCGACGAACTCGGCCTGTTCTCGACGGCGTTCGTCTACGACTCCGCGGTCGCCATCTGCGCCGCCGTGGCGGGTGGCCGGATCGCGCTCGCCCGGCGAATCGGCGACGGCCTGCTGTTCGCCCAGGACAACGATCCCGTGTACCACGACGGTCGACTCCGCCAGGCGTACAACGTGCGCCCCTACACGTTCTACGACGGCTCCTACAACGCCTGGGGCCTGGTGACGGGAGACGGGACGGCGAACATCGGCCGGCAGTTCGGGTTCCTGGAAACCGCCGTGGACGACATGGCCTGGCCCGGCAAGGCGGTGTATTTATCTGCTTTATCTGATAGTTCCGGATAATCGTGGTCGATGACGTAATCCGCCAGGGTTTTCAGATCAGCGTGGCAGTCGCGGTAAAACAACACCTCGAAATGTCCAAAGCGCACATGCGAGGGCGCGAGCCGCGCCAGTACAGCACCCGTCTCGACGTCTTCCCGATAAATTGAAATATCGCTGCCGACAATGGCCAGGGCCCGGGTGGTCGGGATGCCCAGTCCGTGCATGGCTTCCGAGCACAGGTATTCGCGGATGGTTGAACGCAGCACGGCGCGCCCGTCGCCTCGGCGCGAATAGGGGGTCGGACCGGCGCCCTTGAGCTGAATTTCCCAGTGCTCGCCGCGCTGGTTGCGGATCTCGCCGAGCAGGATGGCGCGCCCGTCCCCGAGCTG
>DAIESZ010000359.1 GCA_027346035.1 Propionibacteriaceae bacterium | reverse complement strand
CCAGGTGGTCGTCCGGTTGGTTGACCTGGTCCCGGCCGAACTTCGTGGCCGCGTCCACCTCCTGCCTGAGGCTCGTGCCTGGCTTGGTGAGGATGTAGGTCAGTGCCGTGGTGTCCTGCTCCGACGACGACGGTAAGACACCCTTGGTGTTGGTGATGGGCACCATTCCGGCGATGGGGCCGACGTCGCCGGCCTTCTTCTGGGCCACCGCGGCGGCGCGCTCGACCGCCCGCTGCTGTGCCGCCTGCGACAGGCCGTTCTGGTCGTGCTGCACCAGCACGGTGCGCGACAGGATCGGGAAGCAGAAGGCCTTCGCCGACGTCTTCTCCGTCTCGATGGCGTGGCTGCCGGGCGGCGCCAGCCCACCCAGACCCGCGTTGGGGGTTTCAGCGGGGAGCCAGACCGCTGCCGCGAGGGCCCCCGCCGCCCACGCGAGCACGACGAACCAGCGGAGTTTCACCACCAGCCACGCATAGGCCCTGGCAAACGAGCCAGCCTCTGACTTGCGCCACGACCTCATCGATGTTCCTTTCTCTGTTGATGGAGAGATACCCCGTGAGGCGTGCTTGCGCACACCTGGCCGCGGCGTCACCCCGGACGCGCCCCGACGGGCCTGTCGTCGCCACCTGCGGGAGCCCCGCCCAAGCCCTGAGGAGTGGCCGCTAGGTTGGGCGGGTGACTGTTGAACTGCCCGGCCGGGCGCGCGTCGTCATCATCGGTGGTGGGGTCATCGGATCCTCCGTGGCCTACCACCTGGCTCATGCTGGGTGGACGGATGTCCTTGTGCTGGAACGGGATCGACTGACGTCGGGCACGACCTGGCACGCCGCCGGCCTGATGACCTGCTTCGGGTCCACCTCGGAGACGAGCACAGGGATCCGGCTCTACTCGCGCGACCTCTACGCCCGGCTCGAGGCGGAGACGGGACAGTCGACCGGCTTCCGGCCGGTGGGCCTCATCGAGGCGGCCGCTGACGCCGACCGGCTGGAGGAGTACCGCCGCGTCGCGGCCTTCCAGCGCCACCTCGGGCTCGAGGTCGAGGAGATCTCGCCCAAGGAGATGTCCGACCTCTTCCCGTGGGCCAGGACGGACGACCTGCTCGCGGGTTTCCACGTCCCGGGCGATGGCCGGGTGAACCCCGTCGACGTGACGATGTCACTGGCCAAGGGAGCTCGCGCCCGCGGCGTGAAGATCGTCGAGGGTGTCGCGGTGACCGACGTCCTGACGGCAGGCGGTGCCGTCACCGGCGTGCGCGCAGGCGGCCAGACGGTCGAGTGCGAGTACGTCGTCAACTGCACCGGCATGTGGGCGCGCGAGCTCGGCGAGCGCAACGGCGTCGTCATCCCCAACCAGGCTGCCGAGCACTACTACCTCATCACCGACACCATTGAGGGCCTCGACCCCAACGCCCCGGTGTTCGAGGACCCTGCCTCCTACGGCTACTACCGCGAGGAGGGCGGCGGCATGATGGTCGGGCTCTTCGAGCCCGAGGCGGCGGCGTGGCGGGTCGACGGCATACCGTCCGACTTCTCGTTCGGAAAGATCCCGCCCGACTGGGACCGGATGGCGCCCTTCCTCGAGAAGGCGATGGCTCGTGTGCCGATCACCCAGGAGGTGGGGATCCGCACCTTCTTCTGCGGGCCGGAGTCCTTCACGCCGGACCTGGCGCCCGCGGTCGGCGAGGCGCCCGGCATCCGCGGCTACTTCGTCGCGGCGGGGATGAACTCGGTCGGCATCCTTTCCGCGGGTGGGCTCGGGCGGGTCCTCGCGCACTGGATCACGACGGGTGAGCCCGACGTCGATGTCACCGGGTTCAACGTCGACCGCTTCCGGCCCGACCAGCTCGACCCCGCCTACCGCGCGACTCGCACCGCAGAGATCCTCGGCACCGTGTATGCCGCCCACACCCCGGGCAAGCAGCTGCACTCCGCGCGCGGCCGGCTCCTGTCGCCGGTCCACGACCGCCTCGTCTCGCAGGGCGGTTACCTGCGCGAGGTGTCCGGTTGGGAAGGTGCCGACTGGTTCGCGGGGGAGGGGCGCACGCCGGAGGCCGAGCCGACGTGGGGACGGGCTCCGTGGTTCGAGCAGTGGGAGCAGGAGCACCGCGCGGTCCGCGAGGCGGTGGGGCTCATGGACATGTCCTTCATGGCGAAGTTCCGCGTCCAGGGACAGGGCGCCGGCCAGCTCCTCGACCGCCTCTCGGCCGGGGCCGTGGACGGTGAGCCCGGAGTGATCACCTACACCCAGTGGCTCAACGAGGGCGGTCGCATCGAGGCAGACCTCACCGTGACCAAGCTGGCCGAGGACGACTTCTTGGTCGTCGCCTCGGACACGGCCCACGGGCACGTACAGGCCCGGCTGCAGCGCTTCTCCGAGGCGCCGGTCACGGTCACCGACGTGACCGCCGACTACGCGCAGCTCAACGTCCAGGGTCCCCGATCGCGCGACCTCCTCGCCGAGCTCACCGATGCGGACCTGTCCACAGAGGCGTTCGGCTTCCGCAGCGCAGGCTGGGTCGAGCTCGCAGGAGCACGCGTGCTCCTCGCCCGCATCACCTACCTCGGCGAGCTCGGTTACGAGCTCTACGTCCCGGCAGCCCAGGCGCTGGGGGTGTACGACGCGCTCCAGGCCAGCGGTGCGGCATACGGGCTCCGTCCGGTCGGTCTCAAGGCGCTCGCGTCCCTGCGCATGGAGAAGGCGTACCGCGACTTCGGGCACGACATCGACAACACGGACTGTCCGCTCGAGGCTGGACTGGGCTTCGCGCTGGCCCTTGACAAGCCCACCGTGTTCATCGGCCGCGAGGCCCTGCTCGCCCGCAAGACCGAGAACGACGCCGCAGGCGGGATGGCACGTCGGCTCGTCCAGGTGCGCCTCGAGGACCCCGAGCCGCTGCTCTTCCACGCGGAGATGGTGCTCCGGGACGGCCAGCCGGTGGGCTACGTCCGTGCGGCGTCCTACGGCTGGACGCTCGGGGCCGCGGTCGGCCTCGCGATGGTCGAGGGCGGCGGCGAGCCCGTCACCCCCAACTGGCTCGCGGCCGGCCGGTGGGAGGTCGACATCGCGGGCACGCGCTACCCGGCCGAGGTGTCCCTCCGTCCGATGTACGACCCCACCAGCGCCCGCGTCCGCGCCTGACCGTTCGTGCCGTCACGCGGACGGCGACCCGCAGGGGTGGCTCTCCGTGCGAGTGCTGTGAGAATTCCGGTCGTTCTCGACCGCAACCCTCAGGGTCGTGTGGTTTGCGGCGGGCTCGGGCCCGCGGCATACGGCACCGTCGTGTCTCGGACAGGCTCCTACATGCGGTGGGCCATCGGCAGGGCGAACATCCACACGTTGACCGCACCGAGCAGGACGATCAGGGCCGTCATGGGCACGACCGTGGCGCGTCGCCGCGGCACGGTCAGGTGGCGGCCGTGGGCGATCCGACGGGCTGCGTAGATCGACGCGGTGACTCCGAGCGCCAGGACGACATACTGGAGCACCTGGATCGTGCCCGTGTCCACCAGCGCTGCTGAGGTCT
>DAIESZ010000313.1 GCA_027346035.1 Propionibacteriaceae bacterium | reverse complement strand
GGTGGTCGGCTACGAGATCCACCACGGCCGCTGCGACCTCCAGTCGGCGGCCGAGGAGTTCCTGGACGGATGCCGGGTGGGACCGACCTGGGGAACGCTGTGGCACGGGATCTTCGAGAACGACCGATTCCGCCGGGCGTGGCTCACCCGTGCCGCGCGCCATGCCGGGCGTGGATGGCGTCCTGACCCCGCGTCGCCCGGCTTCACCGAACGCCGGGAGCGGATGATCGACACGCTCGCCGACGCCGTCGAGACGCACCTCGACATGAACCGGATCATCACGACCGCAGGCAGCGACCGGTGAGCCCCACGCCGATCCCGCGGCTGTTGATCGCGGCGCCCTCCTCGGGCCAGGGCAAGACGACCGTGACGATGGGACTCATCGGGGCCCTTCGACGCGACGGTCTCGAGGTCGCCCCGTTCAAAGTGGGGCCGGATTACATCGATCCCGGCTTCCACGCCGTGGCGGCAGGACGACCGTGCCGCAACCTCGACCCTCATTTGTGCGGCGAGCAGCGCATGGTCCCCTTGCTGCGGCACGGGTTCCATGCCCCGCGCCCCGCCGACCTGGCCCTCATCGAGGGGGTCATGGGCCTGTTCGACGGGCGAACCGGCAGCAACGGCTTCGGGTCCAGCGCGCACGTCGCCCGGCTCACCGGGACGCCGGTGGTGCTTGTCGTCGACGTGTCCCGGGCGAGTACCACGGTGGCCGCGACCGTGCTGGGGCTCACCCGCTTCGATCCCGGCGTCCGGGTCGCGGGAGTGATCCTCAACAGGTCGTACGGCGGTCGCACCCTCACTGAGTTGATCACCACCATCGAGGGCCTCGGGGTCCGCGTCCTCGGGTCCATCCCGCGCGCCACCGGGGTGGAGGTTCCCTCGCGCCACCTCGGGTTGGTGCCGGCCGCCGAGTTGGATTCGGCCCGGGCCATGGTCGCGGCGGCGGTCGACCTCGTCGGTTCCCACGTCGACCTCGCGTTGCTGCGCGAGGCTGCAACGTCCGCGCCACCCCTCAGTGGGACGGACTGGAGCCCTTCGGCCGAGGTCCGCCCTGTAGCCGGCAAGCCCGTGATTGCCGTGGCCACGGGCCGGGCCTTCACGTTCGGTTATCCGGAACATGCGGAGCTACTCGCTGCCGCAGGCTGCCAGGTTGTAACGTTCGACCCCCTGAGCGACCCGCAGCTGCCGTCGGGCACGGCAGGGGTCTATCTCGGGGGCGGGTTCCCCGAGGTGTTTAGCGACCGGCTCAGCGCCAACGCCCGTCTCAGGGCCGATCTGGCCGCCGCGGTTGCAGCCGGGGTTCCGACCCTGGCCGAGTGCGCCGGGCTGCTATACCTGTCCCGCAGCCTCGATGGAGCTCCGATGGTCGGCGCGCTGGCGGTGGACGCCGTGATGTCCCCGCGCCTGACACTCGGCTACCACGAAGTGGTCGCCACGGCCGACTCGCTGGTTGCTCGGGCCGGGGAGCGGGTGCACGCCCACGAGTTCCACCACACCCGCCTGCTCGCCGAGCCGGACCAGGCGGCCTGGCAGGTGGGGGAGCGCGGCGACGGGTTCACCCGGTCCACCGGCGGCCTCCCGAGCCTGCTCGCCAGCTACCAGCACGTGCATTGGGCGGGCTTCCCGCAATTTGCTCAACGGCTCGCGGACGCGGCCGCGGCGTTCACGGCCTCCGGGCGGGGTTGGGAGCGGACAGATCCTGACCCCGAACCAGTCCTCGTCGCTTCCGGCAGTGACACCGCATACCTGCATCACGGCGACCTCGACGCGGTGCCCGGGCTCATCGACCTCGCGGTGAACGTACGTCGGGAGGCACCTGCGTGGTTGGTCGACCGGCTCGTGGGCAACCCCGCGCGCTGGCTCCACTACCCCGACGACACCCCGGCCCGGGAGGCTATCGCCGCGGCACACGGAGTCCCGCTCGAGGCCGTCTTGCCGACGGCGGGCGGGATGGAGGCCTTCACGCTGATCGCCAGGGCGCTCCAACCCCGTTCGATCGTCGTGCACCCACAGTTCTCGGGACCCGACGAGGCGCTGCGGGCCGTCGGGGCGCCCGTCCGACACCTCATCCTTCCCGCCCCGTTCGTCCTGGACGACCGGGCAGCCACCCGACTGGCGGGCGCGGACGCGCAGGCAGTCTTCGTTGGAAACCCGACCAATCCGAGCGGAGTGCTGCATCCCGCATCGCGCCTGCAGGCGATCCGGAATCCGGGCACGGTTCTGGTGATCGACGAGGCATTCATGGACGCAGTACCGGGAACAGGGGAGAGTCTGCTCGCCCCCGGCACGGACCTCACCCGGGTCCTCGTCCTGCGCTCGATCACCAAGACGTGGGGGCTCGCGGGGATCCGAGCCGGGTACGTCGTGGGCGACCCCGACCTCATCGCCCGGATCAGGGCGCAGCAGGCGCACTGGGGTGTCTCGACACCCGCACTTGATGCGATCGCCGCCTGCCTCAGCCCTGAGGCCAGGGCCGACGCGGATGACCTCGCGGGGCGCACGGCGTCCGACCGATCCGTCCTCGTGCGACTCCTGGAGGACGCGGGACTGAGCGTTGTCCCGTCGGACGCGCCGTTCGTGCTGGTGAACACCGGCGTCGACATCCGCGACCGGCTTGCCGCGCGGGGATTCGCTGTGAGGCGCGGTAACACGTTCCCGGGGCTCGGCGGCATCTGGATCCGAGTAGCGGTGCGAGACCCCGGCACGTCCAGGGTCTTCGTCGCCGCCGTCCGCGATGTCCTCGAATCCCTCCGGTCTTGGGACCACGCACCCACCGAATCCAGGCCGTCCCGCGATGGCTCATCCAACCACGAGGAGACCCGATGACCATCACGGAGTTGATCACCGCCATCGAACCCCCCGAAGGGACCGCGGTGTCGAATCGCACCGACGGGCAGTCCCAGGAATGACCCGGGTCCTGGTCACGGGTGGCAGCCGGTCCGGCAAGTCACGTCACGCGGAATCCCTGCTCGCCGGCCGACACACCGACTATGTCGCGACCGGTTTCCCGCCGTCGCCCGAGGATCCCGAGTGGGCCGCGCGGGTGCAAGTGCACCGCGAGCAGCGTCCCCACTCCTGGGCGACGATCGAGACCCTCGACATCGCCCGGGTCCTGGCACGCGCCTCCCACCGCCCCGTTCTGGTCGACTGTCTCTCGCTGTGGTTGACCCGGGTGATGGACCGACACGAGGCGTGGGATGGCTCGATCCCACCGGCGCTGAGCGCTGACATCGACGGCCTGGTTGAAGCCGTGCGGGCGACCGCACGTGATGTCGTCCTCGTGACCAACGAGGTCGGCTGGGGAGTCGTCCCTGATCACCGCTCGGGGAGAGTGTTTCGGGACATGCTGGGACTGCTCAACGCCCGGGTCGCGGCCGAATGCGACGAGGTGTGGTTGTGCGTGAGCGGCATCCCCGTCCTGGTCAAGGGTGGGAGTCGTGATGTCTGAGCGGGGACTGGCCGCGGCGTTGGGGCTGTTCACGATCGTCCCGGCTCCGTTCACCGCGCGGATCGACCGGGCGGTGGCTGCTCGGGCCATCCGGGTGTTCCCCTGGCTCGGACTCGGCCTGGGCGTGATCGCCGGTGCGGTGGGCTTCGGTGTCCGGTGGCGTACCGGGTCGGACGCCTTCGCAGCGGTCTGCGGGCTGCTGGTGCTGCAGGGGCTCACCGGCGCCATGCATCTGGATGGTCTTGCTGACACGGCGGACGGGCTGGGATCGCGCCGCTCGGCGTCCGAGGCGCTCGCGATCATGCGCAGATCTGACATCGGACCGATGGGTGTCGCGAGCATCGTGGCGGCGTTGTTCCTCGACATCGCCGCGCTGGCGTCGACGCATGGTCCGGGGGGCCCTGCGGTCGCACTGATCGTCGGACCGGCCGTCGGGCGCTGCGCCTCAGTAATCGCCACCCGCCGGGGCGTACCCGGAGCGCGCCAAAGCGGATTCGGCGCCCTGTTCGTCGGGGTGACCGGGCCCTTCGCGGCCCTGATCTCCGCGCTCGCCGTCACCGCGGTCGCGACCGGCGGCGGATGGCTGGTGGGCGGCCCTCACGGGGCGCTCGTGTACGGCTCCGCGTCGGTGATCGCGCTCGCGGTTTCCGAGGGGTGGCGGTCGCATCTCACCCGCCGCCTCGGCGGCCTCACGGGAGACACGTTCGGTTCGCTGATCGAAACCACCCAAGCGGTGTTCTGGGTCGTGGCTGCGCTGCTGTAGGCGGGGAGTAGGCGGCGCCGCACCCCGATCAGTGCCGAGCGCTGGGTGGCGATCCTCGGTCGCGGTCTGTGGGGCGCTGCCAAATGAGTGTGACATCAACAACGAAGCGGGCCACGGCCCGGTGGATCAAGGAGAACCGATGAGTGACCTGATGACTAACGACATTCCCCGGGTCGGGGTGGTCGAGACGCGAGGAATTGAGCCGGTGCCCGACGCCGAACGATACGGGGGGGCGCTCGAACTCTTCTGGACCTGGTTCGGCGCCAACATGGGAGTCCTCGGCATCACCCTCGGTGCTGTGCTCGTGAGCTTCAGCGGGTTGAGCGTGCTCCAGTCGATCGTGGTCGCGGTGGTTGGTTCGGTCGGGTCGTTCCTGCTGGTCGGGCTCCTCAGCACGGTGGGGAAGGCCGGAGGTGCGCCAGCCCTGACCTTGTCCCGCGCCGTGTTCGGCGTCCGAGGCAACTGGGCGCCGACGCTGGTCTCGTGGTTGTCCTTCGTCGGCTGGGAAACGATCATGTGCACAACGGCCGCCTACGCGCTCCTGGCGATGATCCACGTCGTCGGCTTGTCCACCGGCCCGATCGCGACGGTGATCTGCCTGCTCGCCGTCGTGGCCGTGTCCGCGGGTATCGGAGTGTTCGGCCACGCCACCATCATGTGGATCCAGAAATGGCTCACCTGGGTATTCGGTGCCCTGACCGTGTTCATCGGGGCCTTCCTCGCCGTCAAGGTCGACTGGTCCGCGGTTCTCGCCACTTCTGGCGCCCCATTGCCTGCCGTGATGGGCGGGCTCGGGTTCATCGCCGCCGCAACGGGGCTGGGGTGGCTGTCGGCCGGGGCCGATTACGTTCGCTACCTGCCCCGGCGCGTGCCGTCGCGCAACGTGGTCGCCGCGACGGTGGCTGGGGCGTCGGTGCCCCTGGTTGTGCTGATCAGTCTGGGCGCGCTGATGGCCCTGACGAACAAGGATCTGGCGTCGGCGAATGATCCCGTGGCCGCCATCGGCGCTTCGCTTCCCGGCTGGATGGTCATTCCGTATCTCATCACCGCCGTGTTCGGCCTCATCGCGGCGGCCGACCTGTCCATGTATTCCTCGGGTCTGAATCTCATCACGGGGGGCATCAAGGTGCGTCGCACGACGGCCGTCACGGTCGACGCCGTCCTGATCACCGTGGGCGGGCTGTACATGACCGTCATCACCCACGACTTCTACGGACCCTTCACCACGTTCCTCACGTTGCTCGCCGTCCCGCTCACGGCGTGGGCAGGCGTCGTCCTCGTCGACATGACCCACCGCCCGCACTTCGATCAGGCCGGCATCGTCGACACCCGCGCCGGCAGCACCTACTGGTATCAGGGCGGCGTCCGTTGGACGGCCCTGACGGCATGGATCGTGGCGATCGTGCTCGCCCTCCAGTTCACCCGGGTGCAGGTCGGCCACGTGGTGTGGTTCTCGGGGGCACTGTCCGGCACGTGGTTCGGTCAGAACTCCCTCGGTTGGCTGATCGCCGGAACGAGTGCCGCCGCACTGTTCTGGGCCTGGGGAATCGCAAGTGCGAGGGTGGCGCGTCAGGCCGGTGAACCGTTGGAGTCAGCGGAACGGGGCCTCGCCGATGAGTGAACCCCCGGCCCGGGTCGTCTCGCTGGTGAGCATCCTCGTCGACCTCGTCATTCGTGTGCCGGCGCTTCCGCCGCGCGGCGGGGACGTGATCGGAGAGAGTCTCCGCCGCGAGGTCGGGGCGGGCTTCAACCTCGCCTCGGCTGTCGCCCGCCAGGGTGTGTCGTGCGTGTACGCCGCCCCGCACGGCACCGGCCCCCACGGCGACCTCGTCCGGGCCGCGCTGCACGCTGAGGGCATCGCCACGGCGATGGCCGCGAGCACTGAAGCTGACACGGGCTTCTGCATCGCCCTCAGCGAGCCCGACCTCGAAAACACCTACGTCACGGTTCCCGGAGTGGAGTCCCGACAGAGCCTCGACGCTCTCAGCCGCCTTGACACCCGCCCCCGCGATCTGGTCGCCCTCTCCGGCTACGATCTGACCTACCCTGTCAGCGGACCGGCCATCGAGTCCTGGCTCAGGACGCGGCCACCCGGACGCTTCGCCCTCGACCCCGGCCCACTCATCCTCGATATCCCGGCCAGCCGCTGGAACGTCCTCCTGCCGCAGCTGGGACTGCTGACCATGAACCAGCGCGAAGCGCGACTCATCTGCAACAACCAGAGTTTGAGTGGGTGGGACCTGATCCGAGCTGTTCGCTCCAAGTTCGAAATCCCGGGGTCGACCCTCATCATCGTCAGGGAAGGGGCGGCCGGCTGTATGGCGACCGGAGGTGACCTGGGCGAGGAGGTCACCCAGCTCGCGGTGCCCCCAGTCAGGGCTGTTGACACCATCGGGGCCGGTGACGTGCACACCGGTGTGCTCCTGGCGCGACTTGCACAAGCCGGCCATGTGGGGGCCGCCCTGCAGGCAGCCAACCAGGCGGCCGCTAGGTCGGTGACGTGAACTGGGGGAGCCCCCGCTCCCAGCCAGGCCGGCGAATGTGCTGCTCATCAGGACCGGGGAAGTTAGCCCCCCAAATTACCTCCGATGGCTATTCCACCAGATGTGACTTCGTAGGAGAATCACTCCTGCGGGACGTGGCGGGGCTCGCTCCGGGCCTGCTCCCGGACGGTCTTCGCTCGGCGTGTGGGGACCGGCGTTCCGCCGTTGTGCGGCGTTCCGGCCGCCGACGTCAGGGCGGGTCGCCGCGCTTCACGCCCCGCTGCTTTCACTGGCGTGGCTGCAACCGGGGGATTCCTCGGGTAGGGCCTGCGTGGGAGCGTCCCTTCGGGGTCGCCGCGGCCGTCCCGATCGCCGTGTCTGAGGGACGGCGGGTCCATCTGGCCTGACGCGTTGTTGGTCGGACCGCTGATACGTTCGGCTCCTTCTGTCGACGCCGAGTGAACACTGACCCCGTGGCGCCGAGTGAATGTTGACCCCCCTCGGCCAGAGTGAGGGAGTGATCAGAGTGGATGATTGGGCAGAGATCCGTCGGTTGAACCGGTCGGAGCAGATGGGTGTCAAGGCGATCGCGCGGCGGTTGGGGTTGGCGAGGAACACGGTCCGGTCGGCGTTGGCCGCGGATGCCCCGCCGAGGTACTCCAGGGCGCCGCAGGGGTCGCGGGTCGATGAGTTCGAGCCGGCGATCCGGCGGTTGCTGGCGGAGTTCCCGGAGATGCCGGCCACGGTGATCGCGGAGAAGATTGGGTGGCAGCATTCGTCGTCGGTGTTGCGGGCCAGGGTCGCGTTGCTGCGGCCGTTGTTCAGCCCGCCCGACCCGGCCGACCGGACCAGGTATGCGGCTGGGGAGATTGTGCAGTGTGATCTGTGGTTCCCGGGTAAGGTCGTCCCGGTCGCCCCGAGGGTGTTCGCGGACCCGCCGGTGCTGACGATGGTGGCCGCGTATTCGGGGTTCATGATGGCGTTGCTGTTGCCCTCGCGGCAGGCTGGGGACCTGGTCGCGGGGATGTGGCAGCTGTTGGCCGGGTTGGGTGGGGTCCCGAAGATGTTGGTCTGGGACAACGAGTCCGGTATCGGGCAGCATCGCCGGTTGACGGTGTCGGCGAGGTCGTTCGCGGGCACGCTGGGGACCAGGATCTACCAGGCCGCTGCGCGTGACCCGGAGACCAAGGGTGTGATCGAGCGGGCGAACGGGTTCTTCGAGACGTCGTTCATGCCGGGGCGCACGTTCACGAGCCCGGGCGACTACAACGCCCAGCTGGCTGATTGGTTGCCGCGGGCGAACACCCGGATGCTGCGTCGCACCGGGCAGGCCCCCGGGGCGCTGGTCGTCGAGGACGTCGCGGCGATGGGCGCCCTGCCTCCGGTCGCGCCCACCGTGGGAACGTCGAGCCGGGTGAGGTTGGCGCGGGACTACTACGTGCGGGTCGCCGGCAACGACTACTCGGTCGACCCGACGATGATCGGCCGGTTCGTCGACATCCACACGGGCTTGGGTGAGGTGGTCGTGACCTGCGCCGGGACCCAGGTTGGCGCGCATCTGCGGTCCTGGTCGACGCATCAGACGATCACCGACCCCGCCCACGTCACGATGGCCGCCGAGCTGCGCACCGCCTTCCAAGCGCGCACCGCTACGACCCGCGGACCGGTCCCCGCCCCCGGGACTGCGGTCGGTCAGCGGGCACTGTCGCACTACGACGAGGTCTTCAACCTGGCCGCACCACCCTTCCCGCCGACGCCGCCGACCCTGCAGGTCGTGCGATGACCACCCCGATGAGCGCACTGGCGGGCAAGGACGTGGCCGGTGAGGTCATCTTCCTGGCCCGCGAGCTGAAGGCCCCGGTGATCGCCGCGACGTTCACCGCGCTGGGTGACCAGGCCCGCACGGAAGGCTGGTCACACGAGGAATACCTCGCCGCGGTGTTGGGCCGCCAGGTCGCCTCCCGGGTCGCGAACGGCACCAAGATGCGCCTGAGCGCGGCCCGGTTCCCACAGATCAAAACCCTCGAGGACTTCACCTTCACCCACCTGCCCAGCGCGCCCCGCGACCTCATCGCGCACCTGGCCACGACCACGTTCGTGGCCCGCAAGGAGAACGTCGTCCTGCTCGGCCCGCCCGGGATCGGCAAGACACACCTCGCGATCGCGCTGGCCATCAAAGCAGCCGAGGCCGCCTACCCCGTCGCGTTCAACTCCGCGACCGGCTGGATCAGCCGCCTCACCGACGCCCACGACCACGGCCGCCTCGACCTCGAACTGCGCCGCCTGAACCGCTACCGGCTGATCGTGATCGACGAGGTCGGCTACCTCCCCTTCGACGCCGCAGCAGCCGCCCTGTTCTTCCAACTCATCGCCTCCCGCTACGAAACCGGGTCCGTGATCGTGACCTCCAACCTCGCGTTCTCACGCTGGGGCGAGACCCTCGGCGACGACGTCGTGGCAGCCGCGACCATCGACCGACTCGTCCACCACGCCCACGTCATACCCCTGGACGGCGACTCCTACCGCACCCGCGCCCACCGCACCGGACCGCCACCCGCAACACCCAAGACCACCAAGTAACCATCGAAAACACACCAGGGGGGTCAAAGTTCAACCGGCAATAGGGGGTCAAGATTCGCCCGGCGTTGACAGACAGTGAATCCCATCTTGGGATTCAAATGGGTATGATTGGGGCATGAGCACTCAGATCGCGGTCCGTCTGCCCGACGGCATAGTGGCATTCCTCGACAGGGCTGTGAGGCAGGGCAAGGCGTCCAGCCGTGCCGCGCTGGTCACCGCAGCGCTCGAGCGCGAGATGCGTCGACAGGCCGCTGAAGCCTATGCCGCCATCCTTCGTGAACGCGGCGCCGCGGACGACCTGGAC
>DAIESZ010000311.1 GCA_027346035.1 Propionibacteriaceae bacterium | reverse complement strand
GGTCGGTGGCGCCTCGACCTGCCCGGCGTCGCCGACCACGCCGGCACCACGAGGCTCGAGGACCGCCAGGACGCGATGCTCGCGGCCGCCCGCGTCATCCTGGGCGCCAGGGCCGCCGCGGCGAGGAACGGCTGCGTCGCGACCGTCGGAAAGCTGCGCGTCGTCCCGGGTGGGGTCAACGCGATCCCGTCTCACGTCACGGCATGGCTCGATTCTCGGGGCCCGGACGAGACCGACGTCCGGGCGGTGGTCGCCGACGTCTCGGGCAGTGTCGAGGAGATGGGCGGCACGGTGACACAGGAATCGTGGACGCCGGCCACGGCGTTCGACCCCGACCTCCAGGCGCGGCTCCGGACGGCGCTCGGTGAGACGACACCGCTGCTCGGGACGGGCGCGGGCCACGACGCGGGCATCCTGGCCAACGCCGGGGTGCCGACGGCGATGCTGTTCGTGCGCAACCCCACCGGCGTGTCGCACTCCCCGGAGGAGTTCGCGGACGCCGACGACTGTCACCGCGGCGTCCGGGCGCTGACCACCGTCGCGGAGCACCTGGCCGGATGACGGGGTATTGGGCCTCATGACAAGGTATTGGGCCGAGCATGCCCTGCTCCCGACGGGACTCGCGTCATCGGTGAGCTTCGAGGTCGCCGGTGGCCGGTTCGCGGCGGTCACCGCGAACTCGGTGCACGGGGACGCGATCGCCCTCCCGGGCGTCGTGCTGCCCGGGTTCGCCGACTGCCACAGCCACGCGTTCCACCGGGCCCTGCGCGGCCGCACCCACCACGGGGGTGGCACGTTCTGGACCTGGCGGGAGGCCATGTACGCCGTCGCCGCCCGGCTGACGCCCGACTCGTACCTCCGGCTGGCCACGGCCGTCTACGCCGAGATGGCGCTCGCGGGCATCACCAGCGTGGGCGAGTTCCACTACGTCCATCACCAGCCCGACGGCAGGCCGTACACCGACCCCAACGCCATGGGCGAGGCGCTCGCCGAGGCGGCTCGGCGGGCCGGCGTCCGGCTGACCCTGCTCGACACGCTCTACCTCTCCGGGGGCCTGAGCGCCGACGGCCACCTGGCACTGTCCGCCGAGCAGCGCAGTTTCGGCGACGGCACCGTCGAGCGATGGGCCTCACGCCTGGCCCGCCTCGCCCCCGATGCCACCACCCGGATCGGCGGCGCGATCCACTCGGTCCGCGCCGTGCCGCGCGTGGCGATGGGCGACCTGGTGGAGGTCCTGCGCGGTCGACCGTTGCACGTCCACCTGTCGGAGCAGCCGGCGGAGAACGCCGCGTGCGAGGCGTTCTACGGCTGCACCCCGACCCGGCTCCTGCACGACGACGGCGTGCTCGGACCACTCACCACCGCCGTCCACGCGACCCACCTGACCGCGGACGACGTCGCGCTGCTCGGCGACTCGCACACGACGGGTTGCTTCTGCCCGACCACCGAACGGGACCTCGCCGACGGCATCGGTCCGGCGCGTGCCCTGCGCGACGCCGGGAGCCCGCTGTCCCTCGGCTCCGACCAGCACGCCGTCATCGACCCGTTCGAGGAGATGCGCTCGCTCGAGGGCCACGAGCGTCTGACCTCGCTCGAACGGGGCCGGTTCACGCCGAACGACCTGCTGCTGGCGGCGACGGCCCACCGGTCGATCGGGTGGCCCGACGCCGGGCGACTCGAGGCCGGGGCCCGCGCCGACTTCGTCGCCGTGCGCCTCGACAGCCCCCGCACCGCCGGCGTCGACCCGGGTCAGATCGTCCACGCCGCGACGGCGTCCGACATCGATACGGTGATCCGCGACGGCGAGGAGGTGGTCCGCGGAGGGCGGCACCGCCTCGGAGATGTCGGCCGGCTGCTCACCGAGGCCATCGCACCGCTCTGGGAGGGCGCATGACCAGCATCCTGATCACCGGGATCGCCGAGCTCGTCACCAACGACCCGGAGCGCGAGTCGGGCCTGCTCGGTGTTATCGGGGACGCCGCGGTCGTCGTCGAGGGCGACCGCATCGCCTGGGTGGGCACCCTGAACACCGCACCGGACGCCGACCGGCGGCAGGACCTGGGCGGCCGCGCCCTGCTGCCCGGATTCGTCGACAGCCACTCCCATCTCGTCTTCGCGGGCGACCGGTCGGCGGAGTTCGCCGCCCGGATGGCCGGGGTGCCCTACGACGGCGGCGGCATCGCCGTGTCGGTCGAGGCGACCCGGGCAGCGTCCGACGACGAGCTGCGCCTCCTCGTGTCGGCCCGGATCCGCGAGATGCGCCGCCAGGGCACGACCACCGTCGAGATCAAGAGCGGATACGGCCTCACCGTCGCGGACGAGGCCCGGGCGCTGCGCCTCGCCGGCGAATTCACCAGTGAGACGACATTCCTCGGGGCCCATGTCGTGCCCCCGGAGGCCCGTCGTGACCGCGCCGCCTACGTCGACCTGGTGTGCGGTGAGATGCTCGCGGCCTGTGCGCCACTCGCCCGATGGATCGACGTCTTCTGCGAACCGCGCAGCCCGCACGCCTTCACGGGGGAGGAGTCGCGGCGCATCCTCGCGGCCGGCCGGGACGCCGGCCTCGAACTGCGGGTGCATGCCGGCCAGCTGGGAGTGGGGCCCGGCGTCCAGCTCGCGGTCGAGCTCGGTGCGGCCAGCGTCGACCACTGCACCCATCTGACGAGCCAGGACATCGACGCGCTGGCCGGATCGCCGACCGTGGCGACGCTGCTGCCGGGTGTCGAGTTCTCGACCCGGTCGCGATATCCCGACGCGCGGGCGCTGATCGACGCCGGCGTCCGGGGCGCGCTGGCCAGCGACTGCAACCCGGGCACGTGCTACAGCAGCTCGATCCCGTTCGTCATCGCGCTGGCCGTGCGCGAGATGGGCATGACGCCGGACGAGGCGGTGCACGCGGCGACGGCGGGCTCGGCCGCCGCCCTGCGACGCACCGACATCGGCGTCGTCCGCGTCGGAGCCCGCGCCGACCTCACCGTGCTCGAGGCCCCGAGCCACCTGCACCTGCCCTACCGGCCCGGGGTCCCGATCGCGTCGGCACTCGACCTGACGGCCCTACCGTGACCCCTCCGGACCGGCGGCGGACGCCGGGCGGAGCCACAGAAAGACCCCCGGGGAATCGCCGTCGTTCGACGACCGGCGGCCAGGACTAGCCGCCTCCCCGGGGGTCCGGTGATCTGGGTGGATTCGCTGAGCTCACCTCGGCGAAGCCGGGGGCTGCCTCAGCGGCAGACCACCTCACTCGTTGTCCTACAACTGTCACTCATTGAATGGACCACCTCCTTTCCGTGTAGGGCCACCGTAGGTCGGGTGCGCCCTTCGCACCAGTGGTTTTTCGCACCATCTCAGGATGGGAGCCGCATCCCGGTGAGACGATCGGCCGCCTCAACGGGGAGGGCACGCACACCGGGGGCAAACCACCGGTGAGCACGCGGATCCTCTCACCTCGGCGCACGGTTCCCCCTTCATCCGGACCCCCGCGCGGCAGGATGGATACATGACAGTGCAGCGCGGCACCACCCTCAGCTTCCTCGGCGCGGCAGGCGCCGTCACGGGATCCAAGTACCTCCTCACGATCGGCGAGAACGAGCGGCGCATCATGGTCGACGCCGGCATGTTCCAGGGCGAGAAGAAGCTTCGCGAGCTCAATTGGGCCGACTTCCCGGTGCCGCCCGACACCATCACCGACATCGTCCTCACCCACGCGCACATGGACCACTCGGGTTACCTTCCCGCCCTCGTCAAGAAGGGTTTCCACGGGCACATCTGGTGCACCCCCGCCACGGCCCAGCTCGCCGCGATCGTCATCCGGGACGCCGCGAACCTCCAGGAGCGCGACGCCGAGCACGCTGCCCAGCACGGGTACTCGAAGCACCAGCCGCCGCTGCCGCTCTACGACACCCAGGACGCC
This sequence comes from Propionibacteriaceae bacterium, assembly GCA_027346035.1. Lineage (GTDB taxonomy): Bacteria > Actinomycetota > Actinomycetes > Propionibacteriales > Propionibacteriaceae > JAJYQH01. The sequence goes on along the minus strand of DAIESZ010000311.1, from coordinate 4,491 downwards.
GAGCGCACGGTCCCGCTGTTCCGCACCGTCGGGTTCGACGAGCCGCTCGATCTCGGCGACGGCGTGGTTGTCCGCCTGATCCGCGCGGGTCACATCCTCGGCTCGGCCAGCGTCCACATGACCACACCGGACGCCACCATCCTGTTCTGGGGCGACCTGGGGCGACCCGAACACCCCGTGCTGAAACCGCGGGTGATCCCCCCGGGAGCCGACTATGTGCTGGTCGAGTCCACCTATGGCGACCGCGACCACCCGGACCCCTTCAACCTTCCCCACGAGGAACTCGCCGACGCGATCCGTCGCACCGCCCAACGCGGCGGCTCGGTGCTCATCCCCGCCTTCGCGGTCGACCGCACCGAGATCGTCCTCAAGACACTGGCCGAGATGCAGCGCGAGGGCCGGATCCCGGAGTTGCCGATCTACGTCAACTCGCCCATGGCGCTGGCGGCCCTGCGGGTCTACCGGGAGGCCGCCCACGCCCACGAACTGCGTCCCGACATCGACGTGGCGTCCTTCACCGATCTCAGCAACCTGCACGAGGTCACCAGCGTCGAGGAGTCGATCAAGCTCAACAGCCCGGCGATGCCGTCGATCATCATCAGCGCGTCGGGCATGGCCACGGGTGGTCGGGTGCTGCATCACCTCGAGCGCATGCTCCCCGACCACCGCAACACCGTCGTGCTCACCGGGTACCAGGCTGCCGGCACCCGCGGCCGCTCGCTCGTCGAGGGGGCCCGCCAGGTGAAGATGTTCGGCAACTACGTGCCGGTGCGGGCCGAGATCCTTCAGGATGAGGCGTTCAGCGTGCACGCCAGCGGCAAGGAGCTCGTCGACTGGGTCGCGGCCCTTGATCCGCGTCCCCACCAGGTGTTCTGCGTGCACGGGGAAGCCGACTCGGCAGCGGCGCTGGCCCGTCGACTGACCCGGGAGCTCGGGGTCCATGCCACCGTGCCGCGGATGGGTGAGACCGTGCGGATCACGGCCGAGTACGCCGGGCGGAACGCCCGGACCGCGGCCACCGCACCGTCGCACCCCCGCCCCGTCGCGGCGACCCAGGCGCGGCCGGCCATTCCGACGGCGGCCGCCCCGGTGACGGTCACGCTGGCCGGAGTCCCGGTCAGCGGCGCACACATCACCACCGACCTGCACTGGAACCGCGAGGCGGGAGACGCCGACACGATCATCCTGGAAGGCACGATCACCATCCACCTCGACCGGCCGGCAGAGCGCGCGTGAGTGAGCCGACGTCATCCGCCCCCGTGGTGGCGCCGATGACCGAGGTCGGCGAGGCGATCACCCGGGCCCACCACGAGGAGTGGGCCCGGGTGGTCGCCGGGCTGGCCAGGCGTTTCCGAGACCTCGACCTGGCGGAGGACGCCGCGGCGGAGGCATTCGCCACGGCCGTCGAGCGCTGGGCGACCGACGGCGTCCCGGCCAACCCGGGCGCGTGGCTGACGCTCACCGCCACGCGCCGGGCCATCGACCGGATCCGGCGCGAGGGCAGACGCGACGAGTTGCAGAGAGAGGCGCAGATCCGGTTCGCCCAGCACGACCGGGAGCCTCCCGGCGCGATCGACGACGACGAACTGCGGCTGATCTTCACCTGCTGCCACCCGGCGCTGTCGATGGAGGCCCGCGTCGCGCTCACGCTGCGCATGGTCGGCGGACTCACCGTGCCCGAGATCGCCCGCGCGTTCCTCGTCCAGGAGGCCACCATGGGCCGGCGGATCACCCGCGCCAAGGGCAAGATCCGGGCGGCCCACATCCCGTATCGCGTGCCCTCGGTCGCCGATCTGCCGGCACGGCTCTCCGGGGTGCTCGCCGTCCTCTTCCTCGTCTTCAACGAGGGCTACCTCGCGAGCGGTCCCGGCACCGATCCACTGCGGGCCGACCTGACCGCCGAGGCGATCCGGCTCACCCGCCTCCTGCGCGCCCTCATGCCGGACGACGGCGAGGTGGCCGGCCTGCTCGCGCTGATGCTGCTCACGGAGGCCCGCCGGGACGCGCGGGTGTCGCCGACCGGCGACCTGGTCACCCTGCCCGATCAGGACCGCGGCACCTGGGACGCGGCGATGATCGCCGAGGGGCATCGGCTCGTTCGGGAGCGGCTCGCCTCCGGGACGGTCCCCGGCCGCTACCAGATCCTGGCGGCGATCAACGCCGTGCACACCTCGGCTCGCGACGCGCGGGACACCGACTGGCGGCAGGTCGTGGCGCTCTACGATCAGCTCGTCCGCCTCGATCCCTCGCCGGTGGTCGCCCTCAACCGGGTCGTCGCGGCAGCCGAGATCGATGGCCCCGAGGCGGCCCTCGCGTCCGTCGACGGCCTCCACGACGCGCTGGCCGGATACCACCTCTACCACGCGGTCCGAGCCGACCTGCTGCGTCGGCTCGGACGCACCCGCGAGGCCCGGATGGCCTCCGATCGGGCCCTTGACCTGGTGGGCAACAGCGCGGAGGCCGACCTGCTGACCAGACGGCGGGACGCGTTGTCCAGCCAGCTCGGCCCGCAGTGTCCTTCCGTTCCCCGCACAGCGCGCTGGGACTAGTCTGCGGAAATGAGCGACGAACACCGGTCGGGCATGGGCGCGGTCCCCCACGACCGTGGCACCGGCTTCCGCGTCTGGGCTCCGCACGCCGACTCCGTCGAGGTCGAGGGTTCGTTCAACGCCTGGGACGCCGCCTCGAACCCGAAGGAGGCCGAGGACGACGGCTACTGGTACGCCGACATCGCCGGTGCCAAGCACGGCGACGAATATCGGTTCGTCATCCACAACGGCGAGCAGGAACTCCACCGCATCGACCCCTATGCGCGGCAGGTGACGAACTCAGTCGGCAACGCGGTGATCCACGATCACCGGCTGTTCGACTGGAAGGGCGACGATTTCCGGTTGCCCGGCTACCACCAGTTGGTGCTCTACGAGGCCCACGTGGGCACCTTCTTCGACACCCCCGGCGACGAGCCCGGCACGTTCGCGCTCGCGGCGGCGAAGCTCGACCACCTCGCCCACCTCGGCATCACCGCGATCCAGCTCATGCCGGTGGCCGAGTTCGCCGGCAGCTATTCGTGGGGCTACAACCCGGCGCACATCTTCGCGGTCGAGAGCACCTACGGTGGCCCCGACGCGCTCAAGTCGTTCGTGCTCGAAGCCCACCAGCGGGGCATCGGGGTGCTCATCGACGTGGTCTACAACCACTTCGGCCCGAGCGACCTCAGCCTGTGGCAGTTCGACGGGTGGAACGAGTCCGGCCTCGGCGGCATCTATTTCTTCAACGACGACCGTGCCAAGACCCCGTGGGGAGACACGCGACCCGACTACGGACGCGGCGAGGTGCGCCGGTTCCTGCGCGACAACGCCCTCATGTGGCTGCGCGACTACCACGCCGACGGACTCCGCTTCGACATGACGGCATACATCCGCACCGTCGACGGCGGCGGGACCGAGCTACCCGAGGGGTGGAGCCTGCTGCGCTGGATCAACAAGTCGGTGCACGAGCAGTTCCCCGGCCACATCACGATCGCCGAGGACATGCAGGGCAACCCGGGCATCACGACCTTCGATGACTTCGGCGCCGGGTTCGACTCGCAATGGGACAGCCGGTTCGTGCACCCGGTGCGGGAGGCCATCGAGGCCTACCACGATGAGGACCGGTCGATGGAAGAGGTGGCCGACGCGGTGTCGGTCATCTACAACGGTGACCCGTTCCACCGGGTGATCTACACCGAAAGCCACGACGAGGTCGCCAACGGCAAGTCCCGGGTCGTCAACGAGATCAACCCGCACGACGAGCACAGCTGGTGGTCGCAGAAGCGCTCGACACTGGGCGCCGCGCTGGTGCTCACCTCCCCCGGTATTCCCATGCTGTTCCAGGGACAGGAGTTCCTCGAGGGCGGATGGTTCCGCGACGATGTGCCCCTCGACTGGCATCTCGACCGCAAGTTCCACGGCATCGTCCACCTCTACAGCGACCTGGTGGCGCTGCGACTGGACGCCGACGGCACCGCGGCCGGCCTGCAGGGAGCCGGCCTGCAGATCCTCCACCGCAACGACGACGCGAAGGTCATGGCCTTCCACCGGTGGCGCGACGGCGGCCCGGGCGACGACGTCGTGGTCGTGGTGAACCTTTCCGACACGGCGTTCCCCGAATACCGGGTCGGCTTTCCCGCGCCCGGCCTCTGGAAGGTGCGGTTCAACAGTGACGCCGCCGTCTACTGCGACGACTTCGGCGACTTCGACAGCTTCGACATCGAGACATCCCCCGAGGGCTACGACGGGCAGCCGGCGTCGGGTACGTTCGGGATTGCCCCCTACAGCGCGCTTGTCTACACCCGGGAGAATTGACCGCATCGCTGGCAGCCGAACACACGTATTGTTCAAGGTGCAACCATCTGCTAGTCTGTTGATTGAAAGTTCAACCTCGACTTCACCAGGAGCACCGCATGACCTCGACCACCCAGTCCACCTCACTGTCCAGCCTGTCCGGCACCTA
>DAIESZ010000301.1 GCA_027346035.1 Propionibacteriaceae bacterium | reverse complement strand
CAGGTGCTGCTCAGCGACGGGGTGTCGGCCAACGACTGGCCCATCGCCCGTGACGTCGCCGACTATCTCGCCATCGACATTCCCGACCCCGACGATGACTCCGAACCGATGGGTGACCTCGGTCTGCTCAGCGACCAGGGGATCAGCGATTTCGATCTCGAGGGCTACGCCACCGACCTCGATGAGGACTCCGACGAGTTGCTCATCCGGATCGCCGACCGGATGAAGTTGGGCTCCCAGTTCCGTCACGCGGTGTCGCACCCGCACCGCTGAGCGCTGCGGGCATCACCGTGGCCTCTCGCTGGGACGCCGCCATGGGCCTCGCGCTGCGGCAGGCCAGGCTGGCCGTGCTCCACGACGACGTGCCGATCGGTGCGGTGGTGCTCGGCGCCGACGGCAGCGTGCTCGCGTCGGCCGGCAACGAGCGGGAACTGCACGACGACCCCACCGCCCACGCCGAGATCGTGGCCCTGCGCCGCGCTGCGCGTGCACTGGGCGCCTGGCGACTCGACGGGTGCACCCTGGTCGTCACCCTTGAGCCCTGCACGATGTGCGCCGGAGCCCTGGTCGCGGCCCGAGTCGGGCGTGTGGTGTTCGGGGCCTTCGACCCGAAGGCGGGGGCGGTCGCGTCGTTGTTCGATGTGGTCCGCGACACCCGGCTCAACCACCGCCCCCAGGTGGTGTCCGGCGTGCGCGCGGGGGAGTGTTCGGCCCTGCTTGACGGCTTCTTCTCCGGTCGTCGCTGAGCCTGCCAGGGCCCTCCCGCCCGATTGGCGCCCCCCGGCGGCGACCCGGTAAAGTCACCCCCGGTGACGTGTCTGAGCGGCCGAAAGAGCTCGCCTCGAAAGCGAGTGTGGTGCAAGCCACCGAGGGTTCAAATCCCTCCGTCACCGCCATGTGAGAACTCCCGATCGGGTGAGCCCGGCCGGGAGTTCTCACGTCTCACTGGGACACATGCCCGTCACACGCGTCTGTGACAATGAGGACATGCTGAACCTCGACCTCGCCATGCTGGTGGGGTCGGTCGTGGCCCTGGTCGCCGTGTTCGCGGCGTTCCTCGGCACGAGGGTCGGACTTCCGGCGCTGCTGCTGTTCCTGTTCGTCGGTATGGGCATGGGCGATTCCGGGTTGGGCTTCCATTTCAGCAACGCCGCACTGGCCCACCAACTGGGGTTCGCGGCCCTGGTGCTGATCCTCGCCGAGGGCGGCCTCACGACGAAGTGGTCCGAGATCCGGCCGTCCGTCGGGCCAGCGGTCATGCTGGCGACGGTCGGCACCTTGGTGAGCATCGCGGTGATGACCGGCTTCGGCCACTGGGTGCTGGGGCTGTCACTCCCCGTGGCGGCGCTCCTCGGCGCGGTCACCGCGCCCACCGACTCGGCCGCGGTGTTCTCGGTGCTGCGCGGACTCCCCCTGCCGGCCAGCCTGCGGGCCACCCTCGAGGCGGAGTCCGGCATCAACGACGCTCCGGTGGTGCTGCTCGTCGCCACCTTCACTGCCATCGCCACCGGTCACAGCCTGCACGGTGGGCCGTTGCTCGTGGCGCTGCTCGTCGTGCTCGAACTGGTCGGGGGGGCCCTGCTCGGGCTCGCTCTGGGGGCGGTCGCCGTCTACTTGATGCCTCGGGTGGCGCTGCCGGCGTCCGGGCTCTACCCGCTGGCGGCGATCTCCTGGGCCGTGATGGCCTACGGCGCTGGGGTGTTCGTGCACGTGTCGGGGTTCGCCGCGGTCTACGTGTGCTCGGTGATGATCGGCAACGGCAAGCTGCCCCACCGCCAGGCGGTGCGGTCGTTCGCCGAGGGCATCGGCTGGGTCTCCCAGATCGGGTTGTTCGTCATGCTCGGCCTGCTCGCCTCACCGAGCCGACTCACCGTGCGCACGGTCGCCGTCGGTATCGGGGCGGGGTTGTTCCTCACCGTCGTGGCTCGTCCGCTGGCGGTGTTCGTGTCCACCGTCTGGTTCCGCCTGCCGTGGCGTCACCAGGCGTTCCTGTCGTGGGCGGGGCTGCGGGGGGCCGTCCCGATCATCCTGGCGACGGTCCCGATGTCGCAGCACATGGCCAACGCCGACGTCCTGTTCGACGTCGTGCTCGTGTTCGTCATCGTCTTCACGGCCCTGCAGGGACCCAGCCTGCCCTGGGTCGGACGCCGGCTCGGCCTGGTCGACCCCGACAGCGCCCGCGACGTCGACATCGAGGCCGCCCCCCTCGACCGGATCAACGCCGACCTGCTGCAGGTGCGAGTGCCCGAGGGGTCGCGGATGGCCGGCGTCACCGTGGCCGAATTGCGCATGCCGACCAACGCGGTGGTGTCCCTGGTGATCCGCGATGGGCACTCGTTCTCACCCAACGGTCGCGACGTGCTCCGTGTCGGCGACGAACTGCTGATCGTCACCCCGACGAGCGAGCGCCGCCTCATCGAGACCCGTCTCACCGAGATCGGACGCGGGGGACGCCTCGCCCACTGGTACGGCGTGCGCACCCCCGGGCTCGTGGAGGCTCCGGTGCAGCGGCCGCCGCGCTCAACTGTGCGACGCCGTCGCCTTCGAGGCGGCTGACGTCGAGGCGCTGGCGGAGTGCGATGCGCCGGCCGGCAGGCACACGACGCCGCCCGGCACCGAGATCTGCCGCGCCGCCTTGGCGTTGAATCCGGCGTACTTGTCACCGACGAGCACGTCGACGGTGCCGTCCGTGCGCTGGTCGGCGCGGACCGTGGCGCCCTTGAAGAAGCCCAGCACGAGCTTTACCTCGGGCGCATTCTTGGACGCGCCGACAACGACGGTCGAGGAGATGATTTCACTGGTGTTGCCCACATCGGTGACCTTGAAACCGGCGCCGGTCAGTTCGGCACCGACGCGGCCCGCCAGGCCCACCTGGGTTCCGCCGTTGAGCACCCTGACGCTGACCTGGCCGGATTTGAGCTCCTTGCCGACATTCTGCGTCACGCAGGGATCGGGAGTGTTGCCCGCAAAGGGTGCCGTCACGTTCCGGTAGCCCCACCAGGCGCCGTAGACGAGCACGCCGAGGAGCAGCAGCAGGGTGATGGGGGTGCCGAACAGCCGCAGGTAGCGCTGCACAGTGCCCCCTTCCGTCGGATCGTCGGTGCCCGGCGGTGCGCGGTCCGCCCACCGGGTCATCGGTGAGGTTACCGGAGTTCGAGAACCCTGGCATGCATGGTCTGGCGTTGCTGCAGTGCGGCCCGGAGGGCGCGGTGCAGCCCGTCCTCGAGATAGAGCTCGCCGCGATAGCTCACGACATGGGCGAACAGGTCTCCGTAGAACGTCGAGTCGTTCTCGAGCAGGGCCTCGAGGTCGAGGGTGCGTTTGGTGGTCACCAAGTCGCCGAGGCGCACCTGCTGCGGGGCGATCGCGGCCCACTGCTTCTGCACGTAGCCGTGATCGGGGTAGGGGCGGGAGTCTCCGACTCGCTTGAAGATCACACGCGAATTCTAGCCGGGGCCGGGACGTCCTCCCGGGAACGAACCCCCGCCCTGGGCGACGTGGGCGCACTATTGTGTGCCGCATGGCCCCAGGTGATGGCGCTTCGGCGTTCAGGCGGTGCGCCCAATCCGCGACGCGGGAGCGGCTGCGATCGCCGTTCGGCACCGCGCGCAGGCGCTGAGCCGTGAGTCGACGCCTGTTCGTCGCCCTGCTTCCACCCGAATCGGTGCGTGACGAGCTGACCCGCTTCCTCGAGCCGCGCTGGGAGGCCGAGACACCCTGGCGATGGACCCGCCCCGAGACGTGGCACATCACGTTGGCGTTCCTGCCGGCGGTGAGCGATGCCCGCCTCGAACCGCTCGTCGGGAGTCTCGCCGACGTCCGCACAGCGGCCGTGCCGCTGGCGCTCGACGGTGGTCTGGCCTTCCCTGACGCCCTGCGCGCCCGGGTGCTCGGACTGCGGGTCGGACCCGATGCCGAGCGCATCGCCCGGTTGGCCGGAACGGTGCGCCGGGCGTGCAACCGTGCCGGTGTCGAGGTCGACGGCACCCGGTTCCGTGCGCACCTCACCCTCGCCCGCACGTCGCGCCCCCATGCTGCGGGACTCTGGATCGACCTGCTCGACACCTTCCGATCCGAGCCCTGGGTGGGCACCGAGGTGGCACTCGTGGAGTCCCACCTCGGGGAGGGGCCGCGCGGTGCTCCCCGCTACGAGATCGTCGGGACCTTCGGCCTCGACGCCCCAACACGATGACCGGGTCCGATGCCCGGCCCGATGAAAGGATCGACCGATGACACGCATTTCCTGGTCCGAAGGCCGCTGGACCACCCCGCCGGTGGCGGCGTCCGAGCATGACGGTCGCTTGATGGTCACCTGCGCCGAGGGCAGCGACGCCTGGCGGATCACGAGCTACGGGTTCGTGCACGAAGACGAGCACGCCCTGGTCGGGCCGTTCCCCGACGACAGCGCGGTCGAGGTGAGCTTCGAGGTCGAGCTCTCCGGGCAGTTCGACCAGGCGGGACTTTTCATCCGCGGCTCTGACCGGCGCTGGATCAAGGCCGGCATCGAGTTCGCCGACGGGGTGCCCCAACTGGGGGCGGTGGTCACCGACGACTACTCCGACTGGTCGGTGGCGCCGGTTCCCGACTGGAACCACCACCGGGCGAGCATCCGTGCCTCGCGCACCGGGGACGCCCTCACTGTGCGGGCCCGGCGCGACGACGGGCCCTGGCAGCTCGTCCGCCTGGCGCACCTGAACCCGGGGGAGATCCTCGAGGCCGGGCCGTTCTGCTGCGCCCCGACCCGCGCCG
>DAIESZ010000280.1 GCA_027346035.1 Propionibacteriaceae bacterium | reverse complement strand
GACCCGCTGCAACGGCCGGGTCGGGCTCGGGCAGCAGGATCCGGAGTCGAACATCATCCTCGCCCGGGTCGGTGACGACGTCGCCTTCGGCCCCGAAAACCTCGGGGTGCCGCAGGACCTGATCTGGCCCCGGGTGCGGGCCTCGCTGGAGGCCGTCGGGCTCGATCTGCCGCTCGACCACCCGAGCGGTCACCTGTCGGGCGGCCAGAAGCAGCGGCTGGCGATCGCCGGCTCGCTCGCGCTCAGCTCCCCCGCCGGAGGCGCCGGCACGAGCGTCCTGCTGCTCGACGAGCCGACCGCCAACCTCGATCCGTCGGGGGTGGTGGAGGTGCGCGACACCGTGACCCGGCTCGCGCGGGACCGCGGCGTGACGCTCGTGGAGGTCGAGCACCGGGTGGACATCTGGGCGTCCCTCGTCGACCGGGTGATCGTGCTCGACCCGGTCGGCGGGCTGGTGGCCGACGGCAGGCCCGGCGAGGTGTTCGCCACCCACCGGGAGGCGCTGGTCCGGGCGGGCGTCTGGGTTCCGGGAGTGGGCAGCGGGGTGACGCCGCTGCCGGCAGCGTCCGGGACGCCGGTACTCTCGGGCGAGCGCCTCGGGATCGGGTATGTCGCCGACCGCCCGGTGCGCACCAGGCTGACCGTCGACCTGCCACGCGGCGTGTCGACCGTGATCACGGGCGACAACGGGACCGGCAAGACGACGCTGGCACTCACCCTGGCCGGGTTGCTCCCCCGCCTCGGTGGCCGGGTCGTCGCGGCACCGGACCTGCGCCCCCCGGCCCGCAGCAGGGGCCGCTGGCGTCGGCGTCCGAGCGCCCCCGGGGACGACCCCGGTGACTGGACCTCGCGCGAGTTGCTCACCCGGATCGGCACCGTGTTCCAGCAGCCGGAGCACCAGTTCGTCGCCGGGACGGTGCGCGATGAACTGGCCGTGGGGCTCAGCGCCCTCGGCTGGACGGCCCACCGGACGGGTTCCCGGGTCGACGAACTGCTCGGCGTCCTGCGCCTCGAGCGCCTGGCCGCGGCGAACCCGTTCACGCTGTCGGGCGGCGAGAAGCGTCGGCTGAGCGTCGCCACCGTGCTGGCGGCCGGCCCCGAGGTGATCGTGCTCGACGAGCCGACCTTCGGGCAGGACCGCACGACCTGGCTGGAGCTGGTGCGGCTGGTGCGCCTCATGCTCGACGAGGGACGCACAGTCGTCTCGGTCACCCACGACGCCGCCTACATCGCGGCGCTCGGCCAGCATCGGATCGATCTGGGGGTCGCGCGATGAACCTGCTCGCCCGCACCAACCCGGTGACCCGGATCGTGCTGGCCACGATCATCTCTCTGCCGCTGCTGTTCACCCTCGACTGGGTGAGCGCCTCGTCGACGCTGGTGGGCGAACTGCTCCTCATGCCCCTGTGCGGCGTCGGCGTCGGCCTGCTCGCCCGCCGCAGCGTCCCCATCGTGATCGCCGCCCTGCTGGGGTCGGTGACCATGTTGCTCTACGGCCAGCCGGGTGGGCGCACATGGTGGCACTGGACGCTCATCACGGTGTCGGACAACTCGGCGCGACTCGCCATCGCCATCTGCCTGCGCGTGTTGGCGCTCGGGATCCCGGCGATCCTCCTGTTCAGCCACGTCGATGCCACCGACATGGCCGACGGCCTCGGCCAGGTGTTCCACCTGCCGGCGCGGTTCGTGCTGGGCACCCTCGCCGGGTTCCGCATGCTCACGGTGTTCGTCGACGACTGGCGCTCGATCGGGCAGGCCCGGCGGGCGCGCGGTCTCGGCGACACCGACAGGCTGCGCCGCTTCGCCACGATGGCCTTCGGCCTGCTGGTCGTCGCCATCCGACGCGGCACCCGTCTCGCCACCGCGATGGAGGCGCGCGGCCTCGGCGTGCCGGGCATCACCCGCACCTGGGCTCGCCCGTCCCGGCTCGGCCGGCCGGACGCCGTCGCGGTCGCCCTGGTCGCCGGCCTGATGGCTCTCGCCCTCGGACTGGCGTGGTGGGCCGGAACCTTCTGGCTGGTGTGGACATGACCCGCCAGGTCGTGCTCATCGACGGTGGTTCGGGGTCCGGCAAAACCACCTACGCCCAGGACCTCGCCGAGCGCATCCGCGCCAGCGGACGCCGGGTGCAGGTGGTGAGCCTCGACGACATGTACCCCGGTTGGTACGGGCTGGCGGCGGCGTCCGACATGGTCGTGCACGACGTGCTGACCGCCGGGCACTACCGCCGGTGGAACTGGCCCGAACACCGCCCGGCCGAGCGGATCGAGCTCGACCCGGACACCGATCTCATCATCGAAGGGTGCGGGGCGCTGACCCGGGAGTCCGCCCTCCTGGCCACTCACCGGGTCTGGCTGGACCTGCCCGCGGGGGAACGCAGGAGCCGGGCGCTGGCCCGCCCGGACGGCGATGGCTACCGTCCATGGTGGGACGTGTGGGCGGTGCAGGAAGCCGAGCACTGGGCCCGCAACCACCCGTGGGATCTCGCCGACGAGATCGTCCGGCCCAGCTGAGCCGTCGCACACCCGACGGTGGTCACGACCCGAGGTTGAACTCCCCACCCATGGTGGAATCGTTCTCGAGGGCATCGAGGATGAACCCGGCGACATCGGCACGGGTGATCCGCGAGACGAAGTCGGGACCTCCGGTGCTGACATGTCCGGACGCCGGGCCGTCGACCAGCCCGCCGGGCCGCACGATCGTGTAGCGCCGCCCCGACCGGCGGACGATGTCTTCCTGGTCGGCGTGATCGGCGAGCGCCCCCCGGAGCACCGTGCGCGCGAACAGGCGCTCCGGTGCACCCAACAACTGCGCGGAGTCGCCGACGCCGAGCGCAGACTGCACGACCAGTCGCACGTCGCGGTTCTCCAACGCGTCGAGCACCGCCCCCGTGACATTGGTGCGGTTGCGGTCGTCGTCGGAGTCGCCGCCGACGGTGATCACCACCGCGTCGCAGCCGTTGAGCGCCACGCCCAGCACCCACGGGTCCGTCGCGCTTCCGGTCACATCGACCACCCCGGGCACGTCGCAGCCGTGGTGCGACACCGCAACCACCTTGTGCCCCCGGCCGAGCGCCTGCGCGACGACCTCTCGTCCGGTGCCTGAACTGGCGCCGATCACGGCAATTCTCATGCTCCGCTCCACCCCCCGATCGCTGAAATTGTGTCGCACCCGAAGCCATTTGTGGAGCGGAAAGCGACGTGCAAACACATTGTCGCGCATACGCCGATCGCGAAATGCCACGCGGCGACTCCGAACCCAGGGTGCCAGACGCCCGGCGTCTTCACAATGCCCCCCCGTGGGGGTGGAGTCTCGACCTGGCCCGCCGGGTGAGCGCAGATTCCCGTCGGTCGCGCCACGCATGCGACGCCGAGGGCGCAACAAGGAGAAGGACGCCGCGACATCGCATGCACAAGGACGTACCTCCACGAGACCAGGCTCCTCGGCACGTCGATTTCACCGGTACCGGTGACGTGGCAGGCTGTCCCGCATCCGGCCATTGCGCCCGCGCCCGGAGATCCCTGCGCCGATCGATGGGGCTGACAGTTCCCGTGGAACCATCGATCGCGGGGGCCGAGTTTCGTGGGTCGGTCATTCTCGGGCCGGGGCCTCGGCGTGGGGATGAAACCGCTGACCGAATATGCCATAAGCGAGTCGGGAATAATGGGCGGAAGAATGGCCCGCCTCACGCATTGGTCGGACATGCGACCTCGGCATCCGGGAGAGCGGGGCAGACCTCCTGGGATTCGCCGCGCCACGTCCACGGGTCGTGGCGCGCCCGGTCGCAACCCGGCGACAACATGTGACATACCCTGGACAAGTTCGAGCTGGATTGATCGCCGGGTGCTGACGCACTCCGGCGGTCGCGCGAAGGAGTGGTGGTCATGGATGCTGATGTCCTCGTCGTGGGCGCCGGACTCGCGGGGCTGAACGCGGCCCGCACCCTGGAGCGCTCCGGGTACACCCCTCTGGTGCTCGAGGCGTCCGACGCCGTCGGGGGACGGGTTCGCACCGATATCGTCGACGGGTTCCGACTCGACCGCGGCTTCCAGGTACTGAATCCGGCCTATCCCGCGCTGCGGGACGCCGTCGACGTGGCGCGGCTCGCGCTTCGCCGCTTCGATCGTGGCGTGGCCGTGCGCACCGGCGCCCAGCTCGACCTGCTCACCGATCCGACGCGCGATCCGCTCCGATGGGGTGGCGTGGCCCGCCTGCTGGCGTCCGACCTGCGATCCTCCGCGGCCCTCGCGCGCTGGCTCGTCCCCGCCGTCCGCGGGCCCCGCGCGCTCGCTGGCG
>DAIESZ010000277.1 GCA_027346035.1 Propionibacteriaceae bacterium | reverse complement strand
GCTCGACATGATCGCCATGGGGTGCCCGTTCGACGGGAACGCGTCGAAGTGCTTGTTCATGTCGTGGTGCAGGGCGGCGTTCTCGGCCAGCAGCGCGGCGAAGCGGGAGCGCTCCTCCTCGTTGGGCAGCTTTCCGAACATCAGCAGCCATGCCGTCTCGACGAACGAGGACCGGTTCTCGGCCAGTTCCTCGATGGCGATTCCCCGATAGCGCAGGATGCCGTTCTCGCCGTCGATGTAGGTGATGTCGGACACGCACGAGCCCGTGTTGCCGTAGCCGTCGTCGAGGGTGATGTAGCCGGTGTCCGCGCGCAACCGCGAGATGTCGATGGCCCGTTCCCCCTGACTTCCGATCACGACCGGCAGTTCATGGACGACGCCGTCGATCTCGAGCTTCGCGGTACCTACTGGGGTGGGAGCTGCCATGTCTGTCGGCCTTCCTGAGCATCGTGGACCGGTTCGATCCACCCTCATCCTGTCCGTCCGGCGGGCCGGAAGCCCACTCGGTCCGCGATCCGGGCACGGTGTCCACGCCGAGACGCCCCGCGAGATCGCCCGTGAGTGGTGTGCCCGGCCCCCGGCGTCCGAGCGCCGACGACGTGCCGGGCGAGCCGTCGCCGCGCGGCGTACGAGGTGGTCGACGCGGCGTACGAGGTGGTCACGTCGGGCCACCGCGTCGTACGCCGATGACACGGTCGTACGCCGTTGGCCGGCCCACGCCGCCGGCGAACTCCATCACCGGACCCGCGGGAGGGTGCCCACGGCCAGGGTGATCACGAATCAGGGACGAGCGGGGGTGGGCTGTGCTCCGGTGCCGAATACCCTGGAGGGACACCCGGACACGACCCGGGGGACGCCGCGAGGTGGCGGTCGACGTGTCCGAGCACCACCACGAAGGGATCCCGATGGCGAAACTGTCAGTGAACAGGCAGACGATGAGTGGCCTGGGTAAGGCGCTGATGGCCGCCGCGCCCGCCATGGCGCCCGCCGTCGCGGTCAGCGCCCTGCGCCGCATCGTCGACCTCGGCATCGACGGGTACTCCCGCTTTCCCGGCGCCAAGCAGGCCGCGGCGACGGCGCTGCAGAAGCACAGTTCGAGCGAGCCGGCGATCGAGGCGCTGGTCAAGCAGCACCTCGCGATGGCCGGCGCCCAGGGATTCGTCACCAACCTCGGCGGGTTCGAGGTGATGGCACTCACGATGCCGGCCAACGTTACCGGCATCGCGATCGTCCAGGCGCGGATGGTCGCCTGCGTCGCGCACCTGCGCGGCTACGACGTCGACGATCCCCGCGTCCGGGGTGCGGTGATGATGTGCCTGCTCGGCGACCGGGGCGTGCAGGAACTCGTCGACAAGGGCGACCTGCCGAGCCCGATGGTGGTGGCCACCGCGCCCGTGCTCGATGACTCCCTGCACGCGACGATCGCCGAGAAGGTCATGTCGGCCCTGGTGGCCAACGCCACCGGACGCCGGATGGCGGTCGCCGTCACCAAGAGGGTTCCGGTGGTGGGCGGCGGGGTCGGTGCGGTGGCCGACGGGTGGTCGACCTACACGATCGCCCAGTTCGCCAAGCGCCAGTTCGTGAGCCGCCACCGCTGAGCCCCGCCGGACGCCGCGACGCTCAGGCCCCGCCGGTGTAGTGCCTGGTCACCCGCGCGGTGATCAGACAGGTGACCTCGTAAGGGATGGTTTCCATCGCGGCGGCGGTCCGCTCGACCCCCAGCGCCGCCTCTCCCATCGCGATGACGTCGTCGCCGACGCGCACATCGGGCGTGTCGGGTCCGAGGTCGAGCATCGTCTGGTCCATGCACACGCGGCCGACGACCGGGTAGCAGCGGCCCCGGATGCTCATCAGACCCCGGTTCGACAGCTTCCGGGAGTAGCCGTCGCCGTAGCCGACGGGAACCGTGGCGATCCAGGTGTCGCGAGGCGCGGTCCACGTGCGGCCGTAGCCGACGGTCTCGCCGGCGCGGATCCGCTTGAGGAACGTCACCCGGGTTCGCAGCTCCATCGCGGGGCGCAGCACGACGCTGCGCTCGGCCTGCGGATCGGGGTAGTAGCCGTAGACCATCACGCCGGGACGCACCAGCGTCATGCCCGTGAGGTCGTGTCCAAGCACGGCACCCGAGTTCGACGAGTGCACGAGGGGCACCGGCCCACGGGCGTCCTCGACCTCGGCGACGGCACGACGGAACCGGGCGAGTTGGCTGCGGGTGAACTCGGCACCCTCGGGGGAGTCGCTGATCGGCAGGTGGGTCATCAGGCCCTGCAGGTCGAGCCCCGAGGCATCGATCCGGCGGGCGAGGTCGACGGCGGCTTCCGGCTCGGCGCCGATCCGGCGCATGCCGGTGTCGAGCACGAGGTGGACGGAGGTGCCGGCCGGAGCCCTCCGGGCCACCTGGTCGATCGAGTCGGCGTCGACGACCGTGAGGGTGATGCCGGCATCGAGCGCGGCATCGACCTCCTGCGGGGCGGCGTGCGACAGCTTGAGGATCGGCAACCGGACCCCTGCTCGACGCAGTTCGATCCCCTCGGGAACCGTCGCGACCCCGAGCCAGTCGGCGAGTGCCGCGGATTCGATGAACCGCGACACCTGCACCGCCCCATGGCCGTAGCCGTCGGCCTTCACGGCCACGAGGACCGCGCGGTCACCGACCCGGTCACGGACGCCGCGGAGGTTGTGCGCGATCGCGCCGAGGTCGATGACGGCGTGGGTCGCGTAGAGCACCCGGTCATTGTCCCGCACGCGGCGCGGCGGTGCGATACACCGGCCGGGGAAGGCGGTCTCGGGGCAGAATTGCTGCATGTCCAACGAGAACTGGAACCAGAACCCGAACGATCCCAACGCCCAGCGCCCCTGGGGGTCCTCGTGGGACGCCGTCGGACAGCCGGGCGGATCGCAGCCCGAGCAGCCGGAGGGCGCGTCCGGGGCCCCGCAGGGCTCCCCCGGCCCTCAGCCCGGACCCCAGGCGTCGCAACCGGGCGCCCCCTTGTCGCAACCCAGCGCATCGCAGCCCACCCCCGCCGGCTGGGAGAACTCCGGGTGGGGTGCCCCACCACAGGGCCAATGGCAGACCGGCTGGAACGCCAGCACCCAGTACCCCGAACAACAGCAACGCCCGCCTCAGGGCTGGCAGCAGCAACCCCCCACCGGGCAAGGTGTCGCCGGTGGCCAGTGGGCGCCGGTTCCTGCCCGGGCACCCCGCGGCGAGGGGGCGTTCGTGCAGTTCTTCCGGGCGCTGTTCGACTTCGACTTCCGCCGCTACGTCACGCCGCAGATCGTCAGGATCCTCTACATCCTGTCGATCGTGGCCGTCGGCCTTTACTGGATCGGCTCGGTGTTCGTGCTGTTCGCCTCGGCGCGCAGCACCTCGGTGTTCACCGGGACCGAGACGACCAACGGCGGCGTGGTATTCCTCGCGGTGCTCGACCTGCTGTTCGGCTGGATCTTCGCGCTCGCGGTGATCGCGCTGATCCGCATGCAGTACGAGTTCATGACGGCGATGATCCGCACCAGCGAGTACGCCCGCGACATCCACGCCCACCTCGGGGCCGGCGAGGCACCCGACCGTGCGGACGGCACCGACTCGAAGCCGTGAGGTGACCGCCCGATTCCGCCCCGTCAGTACAACAGGGCGAGGGTCGGATCGTTGAGGATCGCCGCGACGTCGTACAGGAACTTCGACCCCTGCTCGCCGTCGATGAGCCGGTGGTCGAACGACAGGCCGACGGTGGTGACCCAGCGGGGTTCCACCCGCTCGGTGGCCCCCTCGCCGACCACCCATGGGCGCCGCTGAATCGCTCCCATGCACAGGATCGCCGACTCGTTGCGGTTGATGATCGGCGTGCCCGCGTCGATGCCGAAGACCCCGACGTTGGTGATGGTGAACGTGCCGTTGGCGTAGTCGGCCGGCTGCAGCTTGCCCTCGCGACTCACCTGCACGAGCTGGTTGGTGGCCCGGGCGAGTTCGAGCAGCGACATCCGCTGGGCGCCCTTGATGTTGGGCACCATCAGCCCGCGTGGCGTGGCCGCGGCGACGCCGAGGTTGACGTCGTCGTGGTAGACGATCACCTGGTTCTCCTCGTCCCACGACGCGTTGATCACCGGAGTGGCCTCCATGGCGAGGCACACGGCCTTCGCGTGCAGCAGCAGCGGCGAGATCCGCAGCCCGGCGAACTCGCGGCGGGCCTTGATCCGTTCGACCATGTCCATCATCGCGGTGACGTCGATGCTCACC
>DAIESZ010000276.1 GCA_027346035.1 Propionibacteriaceae bacterium | reverse complement strand
CGGGAACCCTGCCTGTGGAATACCGGACCCGCCGGTACCGGTTGTTCTCAACATGCGTGCGATCACCTATGACCACTACGGCGACGACTCCGTACTCCACCTCACCGATCAGCCCGTCCCGAAGGTCGGGCCGGGTGAGGCGCTCGTGCGAGTGCGGGCCGCCGGCGTCAACCCCGTCGACTGGAAGCTGATGGCCGGGGGGCTCGACGGACTCATGGATGCCTACTTCCCGGTGATCCCCGGCTGGGACGTCGCCGGGGTCGTCGAGAGGGTCGGCATCGACACCCCCGAGTTCGTCGCCGGTGACGAGGTGTACGCGTACGCCCGCAAGGACGTCGTGCACGGTGGCACGTTCGCCGAATACGTCACGGTTCCGGTGCGGGCGCTGGCCCGCAAGCCCGAGGCCCTGAGCTTCGAGGAGGCGGCAGCCCTGCCGCTCGCGGGGCTCACCGCCTACCAGGCGCTCACCAGGCTGCAGGCCAGTCCGTCGGACACCGTCCTCATCCACAACGGCGCCGGCGGCGTCGGATCGGCCGCCGTGCAGATCGCCGCGGCTCTCGGGGCGCGAGTCATCGCGACGGCGTCCCCGGCGAACCACGCCCGCCTGCGCTCGCTCGGCGCCGCGCACGCGATCAGCTACGGCGACGGGTTGGTGGAGGCCGTGCGGGCGATCGCTCCCGGCGGGGTCGACATCGTGCTCGACCTGGTCGGCGGGGTCGAGGACCAGACGATCGCGGTGCTCGCACCCACCGGCCGGCACGCCTCGATCGCCGACCCCGGCGTGCTCGGGCACGGCGGCCAGTGGCTGTGGGTGCGACCCGACGCCTCCGAACTCGATGCCCTCTCGGGTCTCGTGGAAGCAGGCCGGCTCCGGGTCGACGTCGCGGCCACGTACCCGCTCGACCGGGTGGCCGACGCGTTCGCCGCGAGCCGTGAGGGACACGTGCACGGCAAGCTGGTCATCACCGTCGACTGACCGGTTCCGGCCCCGGCCGGACCGGACCCGAAGACCCACCGGCCCTCCGGCATCCAGAGCATCCGACCGACTTCGAGGAGTGCAGCGATGAGCGACACGACCCACGCACCGATCACCGTGGCGGTGCTCGGCACCGGCATCATGGGCGCCGGGATGGCGCGCAACCTGGCCCGGGCCGGGCACACCGTCCGGGCCTGGAACCGCGGTCCGGGCAAGGCCGAACCGTTGACCGCCGACGGGATCGCCATCGCCCGCACGGCGGCCGAGGCCGCCCGGGGCGCCGACGCGGTGGTGACCATGCTGTTCGACGGCGACTCGGTGGCCGAGGTGATGGGTGACGTCGTGCCCTCGCTCGATGCCGGCGCCGTGTGGCTGCAGATGACCACCGCCGGCCCGGAGGCCACCGCAGAACTCGCCGCACTGGCCGCCGGGCGTGGGGTCGCGTTCTACGACGCCCCGGTCATGGGCACCCGCGGCCCGGCCGAGGCGGGCACCCTGACGGTCCTCGCGGCCGGTCCGGCATCCGGTCGCGAGGTGGCCGACACCGTCTTCGATGCCGTCGGATCGCGCACCGTGTGGCTGGGCGGCGACGCCGCGTCGGCCCCGGCGTCGCGGGTCAAGCTCGTGGTGAACAGCTGGGTGCTCACCGTGGCCAACGCGGCGGGGGAGGTGGTGGCGCTGTCGGAAGCACTCGGCACCGACCCGCGGGCGTTCCTCGACCTCATCGCCGGTGGGGCGCTCGACACTCCCTACCTCGCGGCGAAGATCGGGCTGATCCTCGACGGCCCGATGTCACCGGCCCAGTTCGGCGTCTCGACGGCGGCCAAGGACGCCCGGCTCATGACCGAGGCGGCCGAGCGGGCCGGCGTCCGGATCGATGCGGTGGCGGCCGCGCGTAACCGGCTCGACCGGGCCGGGGCGGCCGGTCACGGCGAGGAGGATCTCGCCGCGGCCTACCACGCCTCCCGACTCGACTGAGGCGCCGCTCAGCTCGCCTTGGAGACGCGCGACGAGTGGAACAGCTGGATCCGCGGCCGGGTGTGCGGCGTGCGCTTTCGGAGCAGCGCGACCAACGCAGCGACCGCGTCGTCGGGCTCGGCCCTCACAGTGTGGTCGGCGTTGACGAACGACCAGGCGATGGTGGCGTCGGTGTCGATGAGGTAGGTGGCCGGGACCGGCAGGGTGAAGCTGGGGTCACCCGTGACGGCCGGCACGTCGACGCCGCGCGCGGCGAACATCTCACGCATGCCCTCGGGCACGGTGTGGGCCAGCCGGTAGACGCGTGACACGCCGCTCCCGGCGTCCGACAGCACCGGGAAGGTGAGGCCGAGCGTCTCCGCGGTGCGCCGGGACTCGGCCTGCGTCTGCGGCGACACCGCGACGAGGGTCGCGCCGAGCGCGGTCACCTCGGCGGACTTCGCCTGCCAGGCCCGCAGCTCCTCGGAACAGAACTTGCTCCAGCCGCCGCGGTAGAACGTGAGCACCACAGGCCCCGAGGCGAGCAGGTCGGACAGGTGCACCGGCTGCCCGTCGACATCGGGAAGGGTGAAGTCCGGGGCGGTCGACCCCGTGCGCAATGCATGGTCGGTGACGCCGGACGCCGCCAGGCCCGCGATCTCCGCGTGCAGGATCGCGAGACTGCGGGCCGGCATGTTCCGGTCACGCTCCATGCGGTGCTGCGTGAGGCTCTGCGAGAGAGCTCCTGTCATCGTCACTCCTTGGAACTTCCGGGGCGCACCGAAAATATGCGCCACCTTCAACTATCCGTCGGAGCTGCTGAATTCGGGCTGAGAACCACCTGTGTAGCTCCTGTGGGTTTCCGAAGGATGCCGAGGGGCCCGGACTCCGCCTGCGCGCGGGCCCGGCAGCGATGGCACCAGGAGGCGACCGCGTCAGGCGAGCAGCTTCTCCCCCGCGGCCAGGATCACGCAGGTGGTGAACACGCGCATCGCGGCGTCAACCTCCTCGGCCGACGGGAACGAGGGGGCGATCCGAAGGTTGCGGTCCTCGGGGTCCCGGCCGTACGGGTAGGTGGCACCGGCCGGGGTCAGCGCGACGCCGACGGCCTTCGCCAGTTCGACCACCCGCTTCGCCGTCCCGGGCACGAGATCGACCGACACGAAGTAGCCGCCGCGCGGATCGGTCCAGGTCGCCACACCCAGGTCACCGAGCCGCTCGTGCAGCTGGCGCAGCACGGCGTCGAACTTCGGCTCGAGGATCGCCCGGTTCTTCGCCATGTGCATCAACACCCCGTCGGAGGTCTGGAAGAACCGCACGTGCCGCAGCTGGTTGACCTTGTCCGGCCCGATCGACCGCATACCGTCATGGGCGAGGAACCACGCGACGTTGGCCGGAGACGACGCGAAGAACGACACCCCGGCCCCCGCCCACGAGATCTTCGAGGTCGAGGCGAAGACGAACGGGCGGTCGGGGTTGCCGGCCTCGGCGCAGGCTGCCAGCAGGTCGTCGAGCACGTCGGGCACGTCGCGCAGGTGGTGCAGCGCGTAGGCGTTGTCCCAGTAGACGCGGAAGTCGGGGGCGGCGGTGGTCATGACGGCCAGCCGGTGCACGACATCGCTGCTGAACGTGATGCCGGTGGGGTTGGAGTACTTCGGCACGCACCAGATGCCCTTGATCGTCGGATCGTCGGCGACCAGGCGCTCCACCACGTCCATGTCGGGCCCCTCGGCCGTCATCGGCACCACG
Organism: Propionibacteriaceae bacterium; assembly: GCA_027346035.1. Taxonomy (GTDB): domain Bacteria; phylum Actinomycetota; class Actinomycetes; order Propionibacteriales; family Propionibacteriaceae; genus JAJYQH01. The sequence goes on along the minus strand of DAIESZ010000276.1, from coordinate 2,511 downwards.
ACCATCTCGACGCCGAGGTCGGCGCACACCGAGAAATGGCGGTCGTAGCCGGGGGAGGGTGCGAGGAACTTCACGCCCTGGCCCTGCCACGACGCGGCACCCCCCGGCGCATGGAAGAACGACGTCGCCACGCACTGGTGCATGAGGGCCAGCGAGGAGTTGTCGCGAGCGACCAGCTGGTCGACCGGGACCCCGAGCAGCGGGGAGAAGATCTCCCGCAGCTGCTGCAGCCCCTTGGGTGCGCCCCCGTAGTTGCGCAGGTCGCCGGCGTCCGGGGCGGTGAAGTCGCCGGCACCTGGCAGGGCGAGCATCTCGTTGGCGAGGTCGAGCTGGTCGGGGCACGGCTTGCCCCGGGTGATGTCGAGCTTCAGTCCCCGGGTCTTCAGTTCCTCGTACTCCTGTCGCGCCGTCGCGACAGCGGCGCTGAGCCGAGCCGTGTCCACCATGGGATCCTCCCGAAACGTGTCGATGCCTACCCCACCACCGTAGTTACTCCGCGACCCCGTTCGCGTCGCCGGCGCGGGTGCGGACGCCGCCCGCTCAGCCGGCGTCCCACCACCGCAGCACCCGCATCGCGCGGAGCGTCACCCAGACCGACGGGGACCCGACCCCCTCATCGAGTCGCAGCCACCGGCGTCCGGGCCAGGAGATGTCGAGGTCCCATCTGCCGTCGGAGCGTCGACGCGACCGGACGATGTCGATGGCCTCCGCCAGCCGCGGGTCTGGCGGGGCGGAGTCCGGGAGCGAGGCCGCGCGGAAGTGGTCGAGCGCCCGCAGCACGTCGTAGTGCCAGCGCACCGGGTGGGAGAACCGCAGGAAGTCGGGGTCGGCGATCTCTCCCGTGCTGAGTCGGCGCATGAGGTGACGCTCGAGCAGGAACTCCTCACCGCGGCGGCGGGCGCTGCGGGACGCGGGCGTGCCGCCGGTCGCGCGCTCGAACTCGAGCAGGCCCTCGAGCACGTTGATCGTCGTGTCGAACGACGAGCGGGTCGACCCGTTGATCCGCTCGCAGTTCCAGGCGCCGTCGGGTTGTGCCTCGCCGACCAGGCGATCGACCAGCGGTGCCATGTCGACGCCGAAGTAGCAACCGTCGGCGACGGTGCGCCCGTTGATGCACTCCTCGACCTCGCCCTGCCAGAACGGGGCCCCGTCGGCCTCCCACCGGCTGTTCTCCCCGGCCAGCAGGGTGGCGCGCCGGGCCGGGACGCTGTCGGGCTCGAGCCCCAACTCCCGCAGCTGGGTGAACGCCCACGCGGTGGCGGTCCATGGCTGCCCCGCGTCGTGCCATTCCTCGTCGGTGAGGTCGGCGGGGAAGAACGCACCGCCGGCCCACTGCCCGTCGGCGTCCTCGTGGCTCAGCAGTTCGGCGCCCCACCCCTCGGTGGCCACCCGCGCCCGCTCGCTCAGCCAGGCGTCGTCGGGCGTGTCGAGCAGGTCACGCATCACCTGCCAGCGCACCGACGGGTCGGATGCCAGGAGCCAGTCGATGACGGGATCGGACACGGTCTCGGTCATGGTCGGCAGTGTAGGTAGCAGCGGGCCCGGCGGGAACACCCCGGCGCTCCGCGTCGTTGGCCTCTGTATGAGCCCACGCGTCCCGTTGTCCATCCTCGACCTCGTCCCCGTCTCGCAAGGACACTCCCGACATGAGGCATTCGAGGCCAGCGCCGCGCTCGCGCAGGCTGCCGACAAGCTCGGATACCTGCGCTACTGGGTAGCGGAGCACCACGGCAGCGACACGTTCATGGCTTCGGCCACCTCGCTGGTGCTCGGGTTCCTCGCCGAGCGCACCCGGCGCATCCGGCTCGGCAGCGGCGGGGTGATGCTGCCGAACCACTCGCCGCTCATGGTGGCCGAGTACTACGGCACGCTCGCCACCATGCACGGGCCGCGCTTCGACCTCGGTCTCGGACGCGCCCCGGGAACCGATCCGATGACCGCCGCGGCCCTGCAACGTCACCACGGCGAGCTCGACACCTTCGCCCGCGACGTCGACGACCTGCGCCGCTACCTCGGAGATCCCGGCGACTCCCGGGTGCGGGCAGTCCCCGGCGAAGGCACCCACGTGCCGCTGTGGATGCTCGGGTCGTCGCTCGGCGGCGCGCAGGTGGCGGCCGCCCTGGGCCTGCCCTACGCGTTCGCCTCCCACTTCGCACCCGACGCGCTCGACCAGGCCCTGGCCCTCTACCGCGAGCACTTCACCCCGAGTCCCGAGCAGCCCGAGCCGCACACGATGGCCGGGGTCACCGTGCTCGTGGCACCCACCGAGGAGGAGGCCGAGTTCCTGTTCACGACCAGCCAACTGATGCGGGTGCGCATCCGTACCGGCCAGTCGGCCCCGCTGGACCCGCCGGTGCACGATCTCGGCGAGGTCGTGCACGAGTCGGCACGCCAGTTGCTGGGCGAGACGTCCGGCCCCGCGACCATGGTCGGCACCCCCGAATCGGTCGTCGCGAAGCTCGACGCGTTCGTCGCCCGCACGGGCGTCGACGAACTGATCGTCACCACCTA
>DAIESZ010000254.1 GCA_027346035.1 Propionibacteriaceae bacterium | reverse complement strand
GAACGACGCGCAGAAGACCATGGGCGTCATCACCCTTGCGCTCATCGCGTCGGGACACTGGACGAACCTCCACGGGATCCCGGTGTGGGTGAAGATCGTGTGCGCGCTGGCGATCGCCTCGGGCACCTACATCGGAGGATGGCGGGTCATCCGCACCCTGGGAAAGGGCCTGGTCGAGATCGACAGCCCCCAGGGCATGGCCGCCGAGATGGCCTCGGCCGCGATCATCCTGTCGTCCAGCCACGCGGGCATGGCCCTGTCGACCACGCACGTGGCCACCGGCTCGGTCCTCGGCACCGGCATCGGCAGGAAGAATGCCGTCGTGCGGTGGAGTGTGGCCGGGCGGATGCTCGTCGCATGGCTCATCACGCTGCCTGCCGCGGCGGGGGTCGGCGCTCTCACCTGGCTCATCGCCCACCTCCTCGGCGACATCCTCGGTGCGATCGTCATCACCGTGATCCTCGTGGCCGTGTCGGGCTACATGTTCTGGCATTCGCGCCGCTCGCGCATCGACGCCTCGAACGTCAACGCGGAGTGGACCGGCGGCCTGCACGTGAAGCCCACCGAGAGCCCCACCGAACCTGACCTGCACCCGATCGGAGCCTGAGATGGCCGACATCCTCGCCAAGGCGGGCAGCCAGCTGCTCGTGGTCACGATCGTCGGACTGTTGCTCGGCTCCGGGTTGCCGGTCGTGTTCAGCCTCGGGATGCGTGCCCTCACCGCCGGTCGTCCGACCGCCATGGAGGGACACGAGGTCGCCGGCCGGGCCAACCCGCTTGCGCTGAGCGTCGCGGTCCTGTGCTTCGCGATCGTCGTGGCCGCCGTGCTGTTCGGGATCGCCGTGATCATCTGGGGCAAGAAGATCTTCGGCTGAACCGCCGCTCCCCCACCTCGTGTCAGCCGCGATCGGCCGAAATCCGCCGCGCCCGGAAGACCCCCACGAGCAGCACGAACGCCACCACCTGACTCACCACGATGAGCACGCTCAGCCACCCGAGTGACACGTCGTACAGGGCACCGATCACGGCTCCGCCGCCCAGCGCGGCGATCCCCTGGATCGCGGCGAACACCCCGTAGGCGGTCGCCCGGCGCGCTGCGGGCACGAGATCGGCCACCAGCGCCTTGATCGTCGAATCCTGCAGCCCGCTGGCGAAACCCCACAGGGTCATGCCGAGGAGCGCCCATGCGACGTGCCCGTCGAGCGTGAGCGGCGCCACGACGGCCACCAGCACCGGCAGCCCGAGCAGCACGCGCGAGCCGATCCGGTCGTACAGCCAGCCGGTGACCAGTGCCGCGACCGCCGCCGCCGCCATCGCCCCGGCGAACACCACCGGGATCACCGGTAGCGCGATGAGCCCCCGCTGGACGAAGTGGTAGGAAATGATCCCGTAGGACACGAGCCCACCAGTGGTGAGCGCGACCGCCGCCGCGTAGACGAAGAAGACGCCCGACAGGTCACGGCCGAGCGCCCTGGACCACCACGAGCCCTCCGCCGGCGGGTGCGGGACGCCGGTCCGGGCCGGGGACTGCGGGTCGTAGACCGAGGGGTCGGGCACCCGCGCGTGCAGCCAGCCCAACAGCAGCATCGACACGACACCCGGCACGACCAGCACGAGCAGCGCAAGCCACAACCCCCCGCCGAGCGCCAGTACGGCCGCGGCCAGCAGCGGGCCGGAGAACGCTCCGAACAGGTCGAGCGACTTGTGGACGCCGAACCCGCGTCCACGGCCCACGGCCCCGGCGGCGTGCGCGAGCAGCGCGGTCTTCGACGGGCTGCGCACCGCCTTGCCCACCCGCTCCAGGATGATCAGCCCGGACGCGACGGCCAGGCCAGCGGCACCGGCGAACGGCGAGATGGCGAGCAGCGGGATGCACGCGGCCGTCATGCCGTAGCCGGTGATGGTCCACCGCCAGTGGTTGCCGTCGCGGTCGGCCAGCGGGCCGGCCACCAGCCGCAGCATGAGCGACGCCGTTTCGGACGCTCCGGTGACCAGGCCGACGAGCAGCCCGGACGCGCCGAGCGAGGCGAGCAGCGGGCCGTACAGCGACTTGCCGCCGTCGGCCACCATGTCGGCGGTCAGACTCACGAACCCCAGCCCCACCACCATCCGCCACGGGGAGAAGCCGGTCGAGGTCCCACGTTCGATTGCAGCCACGGCGTTCACCCTAGTGCCGGCCCATCCCCGAACGGCCGACCGCCGCCGGGGGGCGAGCGACGGCGTCGACTCCTCGCACCACGACCGGGGACGGCCGTCGACGCGGGTACGGATCGGCGTCAGATCCGCTTGCTCGCGACGACGTGGCCTCCGGCTGCCGGAACTTCCGATCCCGCTGGCAAGGCCCGCTGTCGTCGCTATCAGTACGATCCCCCGACCAGCAGGTCTCAGCCCTTGATCCGCACGGTGTCCCCCTCATCGTTGAGGGCCGATTCCGGGCGGGACGATCCCGTGCCCTGCGCAGACGCCCGAGAGGGTCCTGCGGCTGGTCAAAGATTCACTTGACGGTCCCACTGAATGTCGGTCCACCGGTGCGACATGCCTCGCCGGGGATCCCACGGCCGTGTCGCGGCGTCCGGTGCCGGTTGTTCACGGGAGGGAATGCAGCAGATGGGCCATGGCGACGACGATCACCACGACCGCCGCCATGACGCCCGGAATGGTCGAGAGGTAGAGCAGGGGTGAATGGTCGTGCCGGCGGAGCATGGCGAGCAGCCCCGCCGCGGACGCCGCGATCGCGGCGGTGAACATGAGGTAGATCACCGTGCCGAGCAAGGGGCTGGTGACCGGGTCGGGGTATTCCAGTCCGTTGGCGATCGAGGTGGAGATCTCGCTGCCCGCCACGGCGAACGCCAGCGCCAGGAGGATCAGGGCGATCGACCACCTGCCCAGGCGGCTCGACGGAACCAGCGACGACACGCGGACCACCTCCCGGCCCTGTCGGGGTGGACGCCGGCCCCCCGCGGCGGCGTCCACGATCACGCTACTGCGCGCGGAGGCCGAGCAGCCGAATCGGTGTGGACCGAATGCGTGGCGGGAAGCATGTCGACATCAGGAGCCGGGAGCGACCGGAGGCCGGCACGTCGGTGCGCAGGACTCCTGCGCGGCGACTCTCGACCCGACGCTCCCCTGGCGATGGCTGCCAACGAGCCGCGTGCCGCGTGCGTCAGGATCGCCGCCGCTCTCGCGACGGGCGCGGGCGACCGACCCCGGCAGCCGGATCGAGCGCGGCAGTCGTCACAGAACGCTGGTGGCGCCGGTGTACAGACTCTTGACCTGGGGACCCAGAATCAGCAGCGCGGCGAACACGACCATCGCGATGAAGGTGATGAGCAGGCCGTATTCGACGAGCGAGGCGCCCTTGTCCTTGTCCCCCAGGCGCTGCCGCAGCATGAACAACATGGTCGAGACGAATGCACCAACTGTGGTCATGGATTCGCCCTTCTCCCATAGCCGTCCGAATGGAATCCCCCCGAGAGCCCCCGGTCTACCAATAGCCAGACTCTTCCCCCGCGGCAGGTCCACTGTCAACCCCCTGCGCGGGTGTTCGCACTTGTGTCGGCGATATCGAGCCCCTGTGTGATCCGACTCTCCGGGTGGGTGCGGCCCCGGAGGCCTCGGCGACCTGGTGGACGAACTCGACGGTCGGCTGGTTCGCGGTGAGGGCTCCCGGCGTGGAGCTCGGGAACCGGCCATATCGGCCGACCCTGCCGGGGTGCGGATCAGATGTCGAGGATGCGGCTCGAGAGGGCGCGCACCATCGCCGGGTCGCGATGGTCGAAGAACTGGCTGACCCCGAGGTCCAACGCGGCGATCGCGGCCATCTCCTCGTCGGAGAGTTCGACGTCGAACACGTCGAGGTTCTCGGCCATCCGTTCGGGACGCACGGTCTTGGGGATGACCACCACCCCGCGTTGCACCAGCCAGCGCAGCACGACCTGCCCAACCGTCTTCCCGTGCGTCGAGGCGATGGCCGACAGGGTCGGATCGCTGAACAGATTGTGGCGTCCCTCCGCGAATGGCCCCCACGACTCGATCTGAACGCCCTCCTTGGCCATCAGCTGCTGGTCGGCGACCCGCTGGTGGAACGGGTGGGTCTCGATCTGGTTCACCGCGGGCACGACCTCGTTGTGGTCGATGAGGTCGATCAGCCGGTCGGGATGGAAGTTGGACACGCCGATCGCCCGGGACAACCTCTCCGCCTGGATCTGTTCCATCGCCCGCCACGCGCCGTAGTAGTCCCCGAACGGCTGGTGGATCAGGTACAGGTCGAGGTGGTCCAGGCCCAACCGCTGCAGCGACCGCTCGAAGGCCACCCGGGCCTTGGTCTCCCCCGCGTCCTGGATCCACAGCTTCGTGGTGACGAACAGCTCGTCGCGGGGAACGCCGCTGGCGGCGAGCGCGCGTCCAACGGCCTCCTCGTTCAGGTACGAGGCCGCGGTGTCGATCAGCCGGTAGCCGATGGCGAGCGCTTCGCTCACCGCCCGCTCACACGCGGCGGGATCGGCGATCTGGAAGACGCCGAAGCCGAGGATCGGCATCTCGACGCCATTGTTCAGGGTGACGGTTCGCATGGGCCGGACCTTTCTGCATCGGGTTGAACACCGCCAGTCCACTCCTGACCCGGGCCCCGCGGAAGGACCTCCGATACCAGGCACCACCAGTACCTGCCCCGACATCCTCCTCCACGGGTAGCGTCCCACCGTGGACAATCGTCGCGAGATCAGCGAGTTCCTCACCAGCCGACGGGCCCGGTTGCGTCCCGAGGCGTCGGGACTGCCCATGCAAGATCGTCGCCGCGTGCCCGGATTGAAGCGAGAAGAGGTGGCCCTGCTGGCCGGGGTCAGTGTCGACTACTACGCCCGGCTCGAGCGCGGCCACCTCGGCGGGGTCTCCGCCGCGGTCCTCGACGCGATTGCCGACACACTCAGACTCGACGAGGCCGAACGCCGGCACCTCCGGGACCTCGCCACCATCGCGGCGGCGCCGGAACGCACGCTGCGCTCCCGACAGCGGCGCAGCGTGACGATCCGGCCCAGCGTCCGTGCCCTCCTCGCCGGGATGACCGGCGTTCCCGCCTACGTGCGTGACGCGCGCATGGACATCCTCGCCGCCAACGAGCTGTGCCGGACTCTGTACGACGGCATCCTCCGCCCGGAGGGAGCACCGTTCAATCTGGCCCGGTTCGTGTTCCTCGACGGGCGGGCCCACGGCTTCTTCCTCGACTGGGACGACGTGGCCGACGGCACCGTCGGCTCCCTACGCGCGGAGGCCGGACGCAACCCGCTGGACAAGCCGCTCACCGACCTCGTCGGAGAGTTGAGCGCCCGCAGTCACCCCTTCGCCACCAGATGGGCCCAGCACAACGTCCGGCTCCACCGCACCGCCGCCAAACGGCTGCGCAACAGCGTGGTCGGTGACATCGAACTCACCGGCGAGGCACTGGAACTCCCCGGTGACGACCTCACGCTCATCGCCTACACCGCGGCGTCCGGCAGCACGGCCGAGGACAAGCTCGCCCTGCTCGCCAGGTAGCGCCCCGCCCGTCCCCCAGCCGCCGCGACGGTCGCAGCGGCTGGGGATCGGCCGTCTGAGATGCCCGCGGACGCTGGCCGGTGAAACCGAAACCTGATAAACCGGTGCTCTCCCGCAACGGGCAATGGGCCGGTGCCGGAGAATTCCGGCAGGCCGAACGTCATCATCCAGGGGGAATCACCACCATGTCGAACCAGACATACATTCCGCAGCCATGGGGGTCGGCCGAGGCCGCCGGCATCGCGTCGCTGCAGGCCACCATCCAGGGTCAGCGGGCCGCCAACCAGGCCACCGTGTTCGGCATCATCGGATTGTTCATCGCACCGTTCGTGTTCGGTCCTCTCGCCCTCGTCAAGGCCCGGGCCGCGAACCGACTGGGGGTGAGCGCGACCACCGGACGCGTACTGGGCTGGATCGACATCGCGTTCTGCGTCATCGGCGTCGTGGTTGTCGTCGTCCTCCTGGCCGGGTTCGCCGCATCCTCGTCCTGACACGACTGGCCCGGCGCGGCTCTCCCGGCCCGGAGGTCTCCGAGGCGCCCCGCTCGGGGAACATGGCGAGTGATGATCTCGTACCGATCCGGTAACAGTTCAGCACGCGCTGCTACCGTGTGCGCGTGAACGACCGGAACACCCCGAACGCCCGCACCCGGCGACCCCGGGCGAGTTACGCCAACGGGGAACGTACCCGGGCCACGCTCGTCGACTCCGCGTTCGACGTCTTCGCCCAGAAGGGTTACCAGCGGCTGTCGATCCGCCAGATCGCCGAGGCGATCGGCACCAGCCACACCGCGCTGCTGCACCACTTCGGCTCCAAGGACGCCCTGTTCGAGGCCGTCCTGGCCCGACGTGAGGAGCGGCTGGGCCCCGCACGCGCCGAGCTCGTCCGGGACAGGGGCCTGCTGGACGCCGTCCCCGAGGTGATGCGCCGCAATGCCGAGATCCCCGGCGTCATCCAGCTCGACGCGACGCTGCAGGCCGAGGCGCTCGACCCCCACCATGTGGCCCACGACTTCGTGACCGAGCGCGAGCGCGCGTTCCTCGCGTCGGTGCGGGAGGCGCTGGAACTCGAGCAGAACCGCGGCCGGTTGCGCGACGGCCTCGACCTCGACGTCACCGCCCGGCTCATCACCTCCCAGATCGAGGGCGTCCAGCTCGCCTGGCTCGCCGACCGCTCGGTCGACATGGCCGGCGTCCTACGGGCGCTGATGGACCTCCTGCGTCGGCCGGTGGCCGCGAACTAGGCTCGCCGCAGGAGGAGCCATGAGCAACATCGAGGCGAGGTCCGAGGTCATCGACTGCGTGGTGCCCGACGAACACGACCCCGACCACGTCCAGCGGATCGAACCGAAGGACGTCACCCTCGGCGGCGACGACGCTCTCCGGGTGCGCCGGACCCTGCCCTCGTTGCGCCGATCGTTCGTCGGCGCGTGGTGCTTCGCCGACCACTACGGCCCCGAGAGCGGCGTGTGCATGGACGTGCCGCCGCATCCGCACACCGGCCTGCAGACGGTGAGCTGGCTGTTCGAGGGCGAGATCGAGCACCGCGACTCGGGCGGCGTCCACGAGATGGTGCGGCCCGGCGAGGTGAACCTCATGACCTCCGGTCACGGCATCGCCCATTCGGAGGTCTCGACCCCGAACCGGGCGGTGCTGCACGGCGTCCAGTTGTGGGTCGTGCTGCCCGAGCACAGCAAGGATCTGGTCCGCGAGTTCCAGCATCACGTGCCCGACCTCTACGACACCGAGGGCGTGCGCGCGCGGGTGCTGATCGGTGACCTCGGCGGCGTGCGCTCCCCCGTGCACGCCGAGACGCCGCT
>DAIESZ010000250.1 GCA_027346035.1 Propionibacteriaceae bacterium | reverse complement strand
CATGGCGTGGATGGCCCGGCGCACCTCCGGGTTCTCCCAGTTGAGGTCGGGCTGCTTGACGCTGAACAGGTGCAGGTAATACTCGCCGCGCTGCTGGTCGTACTGCCAGGCCGGGCCCGAGAACGCCGACCGCCAGTTGGTCGGCTCCCCGCCCGGCTCGCCCGGCTCGAATCCCTCCCGCACCGGACGCCAGATGTACCAGTCGGCTCGTGGGCTGAGGGCGTCGCGACTCTGCTGGAACCACGGGTGCTCGTCGGAGGTGTGGTTGACGACGAGGTCCATCATGATCTTCATGCCGCGTGCGTGCAGCCCGGCGATCAGCTCGTCCATGTCGGCGAGCGTGCCGAACAGCGGGTCGATGTCCTGATAATCGGAGATGTCGTAGCCGTTGTCGTCCTGGGGCGAGCGGTACACCGGCGACAACCAGACGACGTCGACGCCCAGCCTGTGCAGGTGGTCGAGCCGGCCCACGATGCCGCGCAGATCGCCGATGCCGTCGCCGTCGGAGTCGGCGAAGGAACGCGGATAGATCTGGTAGACGACCGCCTTGCGCCAACACCCGTCGGGGCGTGCGGCACGGGCCGCGGCGGCGACGTCGGAGCGCTCGGTGGAGGGCACTGTCGTGGGCATGGCGCCAAGTCTGGCAGACGGTTCAGCCGTGGGAGGGCCGTGCCGGGCCCGCGCGAAGGAACCGTGCGGGGATGTCCATGACCAGCGAGCGGTCCCAGGGCTGTTCCCACCCGCCGAGGGTCAGCAGCCGGTCGACGAGATGCCCGGTGAACCCCCACACGACGATCGGTCCTCCCGGCACGTCGTCGAAGACGAACGCCGGCCCGCGGTACCCGCTCGGGTGACGGACGATCCGGCGGTGCTCCGGCGAGGCGAGTTCGTCGATCCCGAACCGGTGCACCGACGACACCTCGAGCGGGTCGACGGGCCCGATCGGCTCCCGGCCCGACCACAAGCCCACGATCGTCACGACGTCGAACCCGCTCGCCGCGACGTGGGTGGTCGGCAACCGGCCCAGCACCGTCACCGTGCGCGGGTCGAGACCGATCTCCTCCCGCGTCTCGCGCAGCGCAGCGGCGACCTCGTCGGCGTCCCCAGTCTCGATGCCCCCGCCGGGGAAGGCCATTTGCCCCGCGTGCTGGCGCAGCGTCGCGGCCCGCTCAATGAAGGTGAGGACGGGACGCGGGGCGTCAGTGAGGAGGGCGAGCACCGCGGCCGCCCGCACACCCCGGGGGGGACGTGCCGCGGGCTCGTGGGTGGGGGTGCCGGGCGGACCGGTGAGCCGGCCCGCGAGCCCCTCCAACCAGCCTGGTCGCCCCGCAGGATCAGCCAAGGGTGACCCCGAACGCCTGCTGGATCGTCGCCTCGAGCTGCTGGGGGGAGTCGAAGGCGGCGACCACGCGCTTGACGACGACGCCGTGCGCGTCGATGAAGATCGTCTGTGGCAGGGCCGTGATCCTGAGTGCGGTGCGGGCCTTCCCGTCGGGGTCGACCATCATCGGGTAGAGCATGCCGTCCTGCTTGGCCAGTGCGATCGCCGAGCCGGGCTCCGGGTCGACCTCCATGACGCCGAGCATCCGGACCCTGCCCTTGGCCTTCGCGTAGACCTGGCCGAGAATCGGCCCCTCCTGGCGGCACGGCCCGCACCACTGCGCCCAGAAGTTCAATACGATCGGCTTGCCCTTCGGCAGGCCGGCCAGATTGACCTTCGAATCACCACCGAGACAGTCGAACACGGTCGCGGGGAGTCCGTTGCCGGTCGCCGTCGCGGTGAGGTCGCTGGCCGGGCACGCCCCGATGCCCGCGGCCGTGCGCAGCTCGAGCAGGGAGGGCCCGGTCGAAGCCTTCCCGCCCACGCTCGCCGGCGCGGCCGCCGGGGTGTTCCCGCCGCAGCCGCTCAGGACCAGGGCCGCCGCGACAGCGGCCACGACGACATGTCGGATCATCCTCGGGGCTCCCTCAGCAGTGCCTGCGCGATCGCCGGATCCGTCGGCCCCTCGCCGTAGGCGGGGCACGCCTGGCCCACGGGGCAGGCCCCGCACGCGGGACGCCGCGCGTGGCAGCACCGGCGTCCATGCCAGATGAGCAGGTGAGACACCTGCGTCCAGTCCCGCTCGGGGAACAGCGCGCCGACCTCGGCCTCGACATCGTCGGGTTTCGTGGCCGCCGTCCAGCCGAGCCGCCGGGAGACCCGCATGAAGTGGGTGTCGGGAGTGATGCCCGGGACGCCGAACGCGTCACCGAGAACGACGTTGGCGGTCTTGCGCCCGACCCCCCGCAGGGTCACCAATTCCTCCAGCGTGCGCGGGACGACCCCGTCGAAGCGATCGGCCACGTCGCGGGCGAGGGCGATGATCGCCTCGGTCTTGGCCCGGTAGAAGCCGGTGGGCCGGATGATCTCCTCCACCACGGAGGGCTCCGCCTCGGCCAGCGCGGCCGGCGTCGGGAAGCGGGCGAACAGCGCCGGGGTCACCCCGTTGACCCGCCGGTCGGTGGACTGGGCCGACAGGACGGTGGCGACGAGCAACTCGAAGGGCGAGTCGAAGTCGAGTTCACAGGACGCCTCCGGGTACGCCCGGCTCAGCAGGTCGTAGTGGTGTCGGGCCACCTCGACCTGCTCGAGAGGCGGCACCGTCGGGATCCTCGGCACCCGGCAAGAGTAACCGAGCATCCATGGGCATCCCCCGTCCGGCCTGCGCCCGCTCATAGGGTGGGCCCATGCGCGCGCAGCACCACACGTTCTCGGATCCGCACGATCAGCACGTCCTGCTGACACCCGGCCCGACCCCGATTCACCCCGCGGGCCAGCGCGCGCTGATGCGCAGCATGCTGGGGCACATGGACCCCGAGGTGTTCGAGCTCAACCGCGAGATCCAGGCCGACCTGCGCACCATGTACGGCACCGAGCCGGAGGCGTTCACCGCTCTGCTCGGCGGCAGCGGCTCGCTGGGCATGGAGACCGGTTTCGCGAACCTCGTCGAGGCCGGCGACACCGTTCTCGTGTGCGCGAATGGCAGCTTCGGGCGCCGGATGGCCGAGATGGCCGCGCGGTACGGCGCCAACGTGCGCCTGGTGACCGCCCCGTTGGGCGAGGCGATCCAGCCGGACGCCGTCGCCGCTCACCTCAGCGGGGTCCAGATGGTGGCGTTGGTGCACGGCGAAACGTCGACCGGGGTGCTCAACCCGGTCGAGGAGATCGCCGAGGTGGTGCGCGACAGCGGCGCCCTGTTCAGCGTCGACGCCGTGGCCACGGCCGGCATGCGTCCGTTCGGGATGGCCGGGATGGGCGTCGACTACGCCTACACCGGATCACAGAAGTGCCTCTCCGCTCCACCCGGGCTGGCTCCGATCGCCGTGTCCGAGCGTGCGTTCTCGCGGTTCTACGCCCGACGGAGCCCTTGCCCGTTGTGGTACTGCGACTTCGAGGGCCTGTACGCCTACTGGGTCGACCACACCTACCACCACACGGTGCCGGTCAACCTCCACTACGCCTTCCACGCCGCGCTGCACGCGGCCATGGATGAGGGGCTCGAGGCGCGTCACCTGCGGTCCGTGACGATGGAGAAGGTGATCATGGACACTCTCGGGCCGCTCGGGTTCACCCATTACGTCCCGCGGGCTCAGGACCGGTTGCCGACCGTCCTCGCGCTGCGGCTCCCCGACGAGATCGACGACGATGCCGTCCGCGCCGAACTGCGGCGCCGCGAGATCAGCGTCGCCGGTGGACTCGGCCCGACCGCCGGCGTCATCTGGCGGCTCGGGCTGATGGGCGAGTCAGCCCGTCCGGCCCCGTACCGGCGGCTCATGGAGGAACTGGGCGACATCATCGACCGGCCCGACCTGGTACCCCGGTACGACGAGGCCGTGGCCCGGCACTTCCCGGATTCCGAATCGCTCGCCGGATGAGGCGTCGGCGGCTCAGACCGTGACGGTCAACTCCAGTTCCACGGGGGCGTCGAGCGGCAGCACCCGGACACCGACCGCACTGCGCACGTGCCGGCCGGCGTCTCCGAACAGGTCGAGGAACAGTTGGGAGGCCCCGTTCGCCACGGTCGGCTGCGCGGTGAAGGCCGGATCGCTGGCCACGTAGACGACCACCTTGTCGATGCTGCGGATCGCATCGACACCCCCGGCCACCGACGCGGCGGCCGCGAGCGCGTTGAGCGCGCAGACCCGTGCCGCCGCGACGGCGTCGTCGAGGTCCACCTCGGCGCCGACCTTGCCGGTGACGCGCAGTTCGCCCTCGATCATCGGCAGCTGCCCCGAGGTCAACACCTGGTCACCGACCCGGGCCGCCGGGACATACGCGGCCAGGGGCGCGACGACGGCGGGCAGAACGAGACCCAGGTCACGGAGACGGCGGCTGGCCGGCCCCGTGTCGGGGCCCGTCACTTTGCGGCGTCCGCGCCGAGGGGGCGCTTGAAGTAGCCGACCACCGTGTTCGGGTTCGGCCCGGGGGCAACCGTCACGAGTTCCCAGCCATCAGCGCCGAAGTTGTTGAGGATCTGCTGGGCCACGTGGCTCAGGATCGGGGCGGTGAAGTATTCCCACTTGGTCATGGTCGTCACCCTATTCGGATTCGTGCCTGTTGCCATTCCTGCCTGCCCGGATCCTGCGTGAGCACAGACCGGTCTACCCCCGGCTGCGGACCGGGTGGCGCCCCGCCCCGACGCCGTCGAACCCATGGGCCCCGGACGACTCGACCTCGACGTGAGAAGCCATCGCGGCCCGCACGTGCGGATGATCTGCAGGCAGGCCGCGCATCACCTCGGCCACGCCGGCCGGCAGGGGCTCCTGGCCGGTGACATGACCGTGGGCGCCGATGTCGCCCGAGGACGTGAGCACGGCGAGCCACGACGTGACCTCGGGACGCTGTCGGAGCAACTGGCGGCGTTCACGTTCGGTGAGCCCGCCCCACACCCCCCATTCGATGCGGTTGTCGAGCGCCTCGGCCAGGCAGATGGCGCGTACCGGGCAGCCCATGCACACGATCCGTGCCCGCTTCTGATCCTTGCCCTCGGGGAACAACGCATCGGCCATGCCCCGGCACCGCGCGTCCAATGTCCAATCATCGGTCTGGACGATGTTCATGGTCGGTCCCTCTTCCGATTCCGGTTGGTCAACCACGGATCACCGCACCGCCGTTGGCGCTGTGAACCATCCATCCTATCTGTGCCCCCGTTCATCGGCCGGAGCGCCGGGCGAACCATCAGCCGTTGTGATGGGGATTTTTCTGGAATCTACAGCACGATGCAGAGCCATGCAATGGGAGCACCACCGCACCGTCGCGCGTTGACCGGCCCCCCGAACGCCCTCCGAGCCGATCGATCGCCCGGCACCGGGAGGCGCTGCACCTCCCCTCCTCCCGCCGCGGCGTGCCGGTGTCCGTCGAGGCGTCACGTACCCTTGACCCCATGAGTTCACCCAGGACGGGCGGAAAGCTCTATGCCCTCTCAGTGTTCGGCATCGTCAGCGTGGCCTGCGGCCTGCTCGTTGCCGGACTGCTGCTGCCGGGCACGATCCTTCTCAGCACCGCGGCCAGAACATCCGCGGATGCCCTTGAGAGCCTGCCCACCGAACTGATCGTGACGCCCCAGATGGAACGATCCCGGCTGCTCATGACCGACGGGTCGGTGCTGGCCGAGTTCTACGACCAGAACCGCGTCTACACCTCGCTCAACAACATCGCCCCGGTCATGCGCCAGGCGCAGGTGGCGATCGAGGATCACGAGTTCTACCAGCATGGCGCCATCTACATTCAGGGCATCCTGCGGGCGCTGGTCCACAACTCGGCGGGCGGGAGCCTTCAGGGAGCCTCGACGCTCACCCAGCAGTACGTCAAGCAGGCGCTCATCGAGAACGCGGTGGCGGCCGGCAACCAGGCGGAAGTGCAGGCCGCCCAGGCCGACACCCTGAGCCGCAAGATCCGCGAACTGCGCTACGCGGTCGGCGTCGAACAGAAGCTCACGAAAGACCAGATCCTCGAGCGCTACCTCAACATCGCCTACTACGGCGACGGCGCCTACGGCGTCGAGGCGGCAGCCAAACACTACTTCAACACCTCGGCCAAGAACCTCACCCTCGCTCAGGCGGCCATGCTCGCCGGGATCGTGCAGAACCCCGACTCCTACGATCCGGTCACCCACCCGGCGGCCGCGATCGAGCGGCGCGACGTCGTGCTCAACCGGATGGCTCAACTCGGCATCGTCAGTTCCGCGGCCGCCGACAAGGCCAAGGCCACCACGTTCGACAAGAGCAAGGTGCAGGCGATGCGGAGCGGCTGCTACAGCTCCCAGTTCCCATTCGTCTGCCAGTACGCCTACAACACGATCATCCAGGACATGACCTCGCTGGGGAAGACCCCGGCCGACCGGATCAACGCGCTCAACCGCGACGGGCTCACCATTCAGACCGGGATCGACCCCAACGTGCAGCAGGCGGCGCAGCAGTCGATGAGCTCCTTCATCGCCCCCACCGATCCGGTCATCGGGGTGGGCGTCACGGTGCAACCGAGCACCGGTCTGATCACCTCGATGGTGCAGAGCCGTCCGATCATGGGCTCGGACACCAGCCAGGGCCAGACCTGGATCAACTACGCGGTTGATCAGTCCAAGGGTGGATCAACCGGCTTCCAGTTCGGGTCGACCTTCAAGGCGTTCACCACCGCCGCCGCCCTCGACAAGGGCATCGGCGTGCAGACGAAGTACTATTCGCCCTCGCCGATGGATTTCAGCGGCGTGCCATTCCAGGGCTGCGACGGCCCCGTCGTCGAGCCCAATTGGAAACCCCGTAACTCCACCGGCGTCGGCACGTTCAACATGATCAACGCCATCCGGTACTCGATCAACACCTACTTCGTCCAACTCGAACTGCATGCCGGGCTGTGCAACACGATCAAGATGGCCGAGGCGGCGGGCGTGAAATCGGCCACCGGGCTCAACCTCGAGGCACCGGCGCAGCAGTTCCCGTCCTTCACCCTCGGGGCTCTCGAGGTGTCTCCTCTCAGCATGGCCAGCGCGTACGCGACCTTCGCCAACCGCGGCGTCCACTGCGACCCGATCATCATCCGATCGGCCGTCACGAAGAGCAACAAGCAGTTGCCCGTCCCCGGGGCCAACTGCCACCGCGTCATGAGCGCCGACGTCGCCGACGGCGTCAGCTATCTGCTGCAACAGGTCATGCAGCCCGGTGGCACCGGGGCGATCACCCGGATCCCCGGGTACACCAACCAGGCCGGAAAGACCGGAACGAACGACTCGGCGCAGTCGGTGGCCTTTATGGGCTACACCCCCGAGGTCGCCGGAGCGGGGCTGATCGCCGCCGATACGGCGTCGTCATATTTCAAGAACAGGGTCAGCAAGGACATCACCGGCGTGCGGACCCACGGCAGCGCCTGCGGCAGCGTCGGCTGCTACCTCCAGGGCCACGGTGGCAGTGACGCCGGGCGGGTCTGGCGCGGGGTCATGAGCGCGGCGCTGCAGGGCAAGCCCGACACCCCGTTCCACTCGCCCAGTCAGAGCATCCTCGACGGCAGGAAGATCACCGTGCCCGACGTGCGTGGCATGAGCCTGAGCGCCGCCAAGTCGACGCTGGAGCAGGCCGGCTTCGCGACGATCGTCACCAACGTCTACTCGAGCACCTACCCGGCCGGCACGTTCATCGGCACCTACCCGAGCGCGGGCAGTCAGGTGGCCGTGGGAACCCAGATCCAGCTGCTCGTCTCGAGTGGGGCCGCGCCGCCGCCGACGGCACCCCCCGCCCCGACGAGTTCGGCGCCCGCCACGTCGACCACGTCCAGCCCACCGAAGACGAACCCGCACAAGCCGGGCGGCTGAGCGTGGGCGCGGTTCTCCTGCGCGTGGCCTCGGGTCTTGTCGCTGCGGGTGCAGGTGCGCTCGCCTACGGCATGGCCGAGGCCACGGCCTTCACCGTCCGTCGCGTCGACGTGGCGATCCTCCCGCCCGGCCAGCGCCCCATCCGGGTGCTGCACCTGTCCGACATCCACCTCATGCCCTACCAGCGACGCAAGCTCGAGTTCTTGTCCACCCTGGCCGGGTTGGAGCCCGATCTCGTCATCAACACCGGTGACAACATCTCCGCGCCGGAGTCGATCGACCTGCTCGCTGACGCGTGGGGACGCCTCCTCGCGGTGCCGGGCGTCTTCGTGTTCGGCTCCAACGACTACGCGTTGCCGAGGTTCCGCAATCCGCTCCGATACCTCACCGGACCGAGCACGCGGCGAGTCGCGCCACCGGACTCACTTCCGGTGGCGGAACTGCGCGCGATGCTGTCGAGCCGGGGCTGGGTCGACCTGAACGAGCGGCGTGCCGTGCTCGACATCGACGGGCGCCGGGTGGCGTTCCGGGGCACCGACGACGCGCACCTGGACCGCGACGACTACTCACGGGTCGCAGGGCCCGACGAGGGCGCCGTGATCAGCGTCGGGGTGACACACGCGCCCTACCTGCGCCTGCTGGACGCGATGACCGCCGACGGCGTCCAGCTGATCTTCGCCGGGCACACCCACGGCGGGCAGGTCTGCGTGCCGGGCGTGGGTGCACTGGTCACCAACTGCGATCTCGACACCGGCCGGGTCAAGGGACTCAGTCGTCACCGGGCAGGCGGGAACACCGCGTGGCTGCACGTGTCGGCGGGCATCGGCACATCGCCGTACGCCCCCTACCGGGTGGCGTGCCGGCCCGAGGCGACGCTGTTGACCCTGGTGGCCGGGGCCTGACAGAGGATCACGGGCGTGCCGTCATCGGTACTGTTCGGCCACCAGATCGCTGAGTTCTTCGTAGCGTTCCAGCACCCCCGCCCCGCCGTCGCCGGACGCCGCGGGAGTCGTCTCGCCGGCCACGGGCCAATCGGGCAGATCGCCCGTGAGAACCCAGGCGGCCTGACGGGCGGCACCCATCGCGACGTACTCCCCCGGGGCCGGCACCTCGACCGGCACACCCAGCAGGGCGGGCGCCAACTGCTGCACGGCGGCCGACTTCGACGCGCCACCGATCATCTTGACACCGTCGATCTCGACGCCCAGATGGCGCACGGCGTCGACGCCGCCGGCCATCAGGCAGATCAGCCCCTCGACGGCCGCCCGCGCATAGTTCTCACGGGTGAGGTTCGACAAGGTGATGCCGTGCACGGACGCCGTCGCGGTCGGCAGGTTGGGGGTGCGTTCCCCCTCGAACCAGGGCACGAGAGTGAGGCCGCCCGCGCCAGGTTCCCCCGCGAGGGCGAGCAGGGCGAATTCATCATGATCGACCCCGAGGAACCGCGCGGTGGCGTCGAGCACCCGCGATCCGTTGAGGGTGCAGGCGAGCGGGAGCCAGCGTCCGGTGGCGTCGGCGAATCCCGAGACGAGCCCACTGGCATCGGCGGTGGGCGTATCGGAGACGGCGGCGACGACCCCCGAGGTGCCGAGCGACACCGACGTCTGGCCGGGCGACAGGCCGAGACCCAGTGCTGCGCCGGCGTTGTCGCCGCATCCGGGGCCGAGCACCGCCGCGCGGGGCAGCAGTTCGCCGTCGCCGTGCCCGGCCACGTCGTGCGGACCCAGCACCCGCGGTAGCACGATGTCGTCGACCGCGTCGCGACGCAGGGCGAGGGCGAGCAGATCCCGCCGGTAGGCGTTGGAGACCGAATCGAAGTAGCCGGTGCCCGACGCATCGGACCTGTCGGTCACCAGCGTGTCGAGGGACGCCGCACCGCCCAGCCTCCACGTGAGCCAGTCGTGCGGGAGGCAGATCGCCGCGATCCTCGCGGCGTTGTCGGGCTCGTGGTCGACCAGCCATCGCAGCTTGGTGATGGTGTAGGACGCCACCGGAACGCTGCCGGTGGCATCGGCCCAGGCCTTCGCCCCCGCTGCGACATCACCCCCGCCCAGCTCGACGACCAGGTCCGCGGCCGCCTGGGCGGAGCGTGTGTCGTTCCACAGCAGGGCAGGACGGATCACCTCGCCGGCGGCGTCGAGGCAGACCATGCCGTGCTGCTGCCCTCCCACGGAGAGAGCTGCGACGTCGGAGAGTCCACCGGCCGCCGCCACGGCCCGGTTGAGGGCGGTGAACCAGTGGCGAGGGTCGATCTCGGTGCCGTCGGGGTGCGCCGCGATCCCCTGGCGGACGATCCGCCCGCTCTCGGCGTCGACGACCAGCACCTTGCACGATTGGGTCGAGGAGTCGACCCCCGCCACGAGTGTCATCGGTGCGTGTCCCCTCAGCCGATCAGGTGCTCGAGAGCCAGTTGCTGCAACTGCACGAAGCGGTATTCGCGGGCGCCGAGCGCGTCGGCGTCGACCTCTTCGTTCTTCGCCAGGAAGTCGTCGACCGTCTCACCGGGCGCGAGGGTGGGCTCCGCCAGCTCGTAGATCGAGGCCTGCTTCATGAGCTCGATCACCTCGGGATCCTGACGGAACGCACGGGCCTTGTCGGCGAGCATGATGAACGACGCCATGTTTGCGGCGGCCGAGTCCCAGACGCCCTGCATGCCCTCGGTGCGGCTCGGCTTGTAGTCGAAGTGGATCGGGCCGGTGTAGCGCGGAGCGTCGGGTGAGGCGGGGAAGCCGTTGACGAGCAGGTCGACGGTGAAGAAGGCGCTCATGAGGTCGCCGTGACCGAACGCGAGGTCCTGGTCGTACTTGAGGCCACGCTGCCCGTTGAGGTCGATGTGGAACAGCTTGCCGGCGAACAGGCCCATGGCCAGCGCGTGGGTGTAGTTGAGGTTCGCCATCTGCTCGTGGCCGACCTCGGGGTTGAGTCCGACGACATCACCGTGCTCGAGTTCGGCGATGAGGGCGAGCGCATGCCCGACGGTCGGCAGGAAGATGTCGCCGCGGGGCTCGTTCGGCTTGGGCTCAAGACCGATCCTGAGGTCGTAGCCCTTCTGCTTGATGTAGCCGGCGACGGTGTCGAGGCCCTCCTTGTAGCGCTCGTGCGCCGCATAGAGGTCCTTGCTGCTGTCGTATTCGGCGCCCTCACGTCCACCCCACATGACGAACGTGCTGGCACCCAGCTCGGCAGCCAGATCGACGTTGCGCAGCACCTTGCGCAGACCGAACCGACGCACCCGGCGATCGTTGGAGGTGAGGCCACCGTCCTTGAAGATCGGGTGGGTGAAGGTGTTGGTGGTCACCATCTCGATGACCAGGCCGGCCTTGTCGGCGGCGTCCTTCAGCTTGGCGATGCGGTGGGCGCGGGTCGCGTCGTCGGCGTCGAAGGGGAAGACGTCGTTG
>DAIESZ010000238.1 GCA_027346035.1 Propionibacteriaceae bacterium | reverse complement strand
GCAGCGGAGGCGCGGCGAAGGCGATCCGCGCGCCGTCGTGGCGCACCGGCACGAGACCGACGCCGCACTGCTGCACGACCACGTCGCCCGCCGGCTCCCCAACGGCTTCGAGCCACGCGTGACAGCTGCCGAGGGTCGGGTGCCCCGCGAACGGCAGCTCGCCGCTGCCGGTGAAGATCCGCACACGGTAGTCGGCATCGGGCACGGTGGGCGGCACCAGGAAGGTGGTCTCGGACAGGTTGGTCCACCGGGCGATCGCCGCAAGGCTCGCGTCGTCGAGTCCCGCGGCGTCGTGGACGACGGCCAGGGGATTGCCGGTGAATCCGCCCGTCGCGAAGACGTCGACCTGGGTGAAGGGGCGGACGGTCACAGCGTCAACAGCACCTTGATCGCGCGGCGCTCATCCATGGCCGCGTAGCCGTCGGCGGCCTGCTCCAGCGGCAGCAGATGGTCGAACACCTTGCCGGGTTGGATCTCGCCGCGCAGCACGAGGTCCATCAGCTGGGGCAGGTAGGCGCGGACGGGGGCCATGCCGCCGCGGACGCCGACGTTGCGGGTGAACATCTCGCGGATCGGCAGTTCGACGCCGTGAGGGACGCCGACGAAGCCGACCATGCCGCCGGCCCGGCAGCTGCCGATCGCCTGGATCATCGAGGGCCCGGTGCCGACGCACTCGAGCACGGCGTCGGCACCCACGCCGTCGGTGAGGGCACGGATCGCGTCGATGCCGGCCTGGTCGCGCTCCTCGACGATGTCGGTGGCCCCGAACTCGCGAGCGAGCGCTTGACGCTGCGCGTGCCGGCTCATCGCGATGATGCGCGCGGCGCCCTTCTGGTGGGCGGCGAGCACGCCGCACAGGCCGACCGCGCCATCGCCCACGACCGCGACGGTCATTCCGGGCCGCACGTTGGCCATGGTCGCCGCGTGCCAGCCGGTCGCCATGACGTCGGACAGGGTGAGCAGGCTCGGGATGAGATCGGCGTGCGGCTGTTCGGGCGTGGCCACCAGCGTGCCGTCGGCCATCGGGACGCGCAGCTTCTCGGCCTGGCAGCCGTCGTAGGGCTGGAAATTGCGGCAGGCGTTGTGGAATCCGGCGCGGCAGTTGGGACACTCGTTGTCGCAGGCGAAGAACCCGCCGACGACGAAGTCGCCGGGCTTCACCGACACGACGGCCGAGCCGACCTCGTCGACGATGCCGCAGTATTCATGGCCGATGGGCTCGGGCTTGCGCACCTCGTTGATGCCCCGGTAGGGCCAGAGGTCGGATCCGCAGATGCACACGGCCGACAGCCTGAGAATCGCGTCGGTGGCTTCGACGATCACCGGGTCGGGGCGGTCCTCGACCCGGACGTCATAGGGGGCATGGATGATGGCTCCTCGCATGCGAGCAGCCTAGTGCGACCCGCGGACAAGCCCCGCGGCTCAGCCGTCCGCCACCTCACGCATCACCGCGGCCACCGGGTTCTCGAACGGTTCCCCGGCCGCCAGGTGCGCGATCTGGCGCGTGAGCAGCGCGACGACCCGGTCGATCATCGTCGTGGAGCGCCCCCCGACGTGCGGAGTGATGAGCACCCCGGGCGCCGACCACAGCGGATGATCGGCCGGCAGCGGCTCGGGGTCGACGACGTCGAGGGCGGCCCGCACGTGTTCGCCCATGCACGCCGCGACCAGCGCGTCGGTGTCGACGAGGGCGCCGCGTCCGATGTTGACGAGCAGCGCGCCGGGCTTCATCCGCCCGATCATCGTGGCGTCGAAGAACCCGCGCGTCGCGGGGGTGAGCGGGGTGGCGAGCACGATCACGTCGGCCTCACCCACCAGGGCGGGCACCTCCTCCGGACCGTGCACCGGCCCACTCTCTGCGGCGCGGGCACGCGACGCCGCGCGGACGACATGCATGTCGAACCGGGCGAGGTGGTCGGCGATGAGCCCCCCGACGCCTCCGACGCCGATCACCAGGGCGGTGAGGCTCTGCAGTCCGGGGCTGAAGCGTGGCCGCCACACGGCACGCTGCTGATCGAGCACGTGGGCGACGAGGTTGCGCTGCGCGGCCAGGATCAGCCCGAGGGCGATCTCGGCGGTGGCGGCCTCGTGGACTCCCACCGCGTTGCTGAATCCGATGCCGGTGGGCAGGTAGCTCTCGACGTTGTCGTAGCCCAGCGACTGGCTCTGGACCCAGCCGACGTCCGCCCCGTCGAGAACCCTCAGCAACTCCGCCCCGACGAGATAGGGCATCACGGCCAGGTCGATGCGCCCGGTGGGGGGCTCGGCCATCGGCCACAGGTCGAGCTGGACGCCGTCGGGCATCGCGCCGGAGAGCCGCTGATACAGGTCGTCAGTGGGAACGGTCACACGCATGCGGCAAGACTACGACGTTCGGGCCGGGGCCCGACGACCGAGTCTCCTCCGGGACGGCGTTAGGCTGCGCCGGTGATCTCCCGCAGCCATCCACGCGCGCTCCGGCTGCTCGCCATCGGGAGTCTCATGCTGATGGCGATGCTGTGGGGTTCGACGTTCTTCTCGATGAAGGCCCTGGTCAGCCAGGAACCGGTCGCCGACATGCTCGCCGTACGGTTCGTCATCGCCGCCGCTGTCGTCGGCTCGCTCGGGTGGCGGCACTGGCGGATGCCGCGCCGCACCCTCGTGCACGGGCTGATCATCGGCGCCGTCTACGGCACGGCGCAGCTCGTGCAGACCTACGGCCTGGCCCGGACGCCGGCGTCCGTGTCGGGCTTCATCACCGGCCTCTACGTGGTGGTCACCCCGTTCCTCGCCGCCTGGCTGCTGCGCCGGCGGATCCCGGGCATCACCTGGGTGGCCGTGGTGCTGGCCACCGTCGGTCTGGCCGTCCTGAGCATCGACGTGGGGACGGTCGGCTTGCAGGCGGGGATCGGGGAGGCGCTGACGCTGGTGAGCGCGGTGCTCTACGCGGCGCACATCATCGCGGTCGACTCCTACTCCGCCCCCGGGACCGCACTCCAGCTCACCGCCGTCGAGCTGGCGGTCGTCGCGGTGATCTGTCTCGTGGCCGCGCTTCCCGGCGGCATCACCCCACCCCACGGCCCCGGCCAGTGGACGTGGATGATCTACCTCGCGGTGATCGCCGGGGCGGTCCCGATCTTCCTGCAAATCTGGGCCCAGTCGTACGTCGCCCCGACCACGGCGGCGGTCATCATGGCGGGCGAACCCGTGTGGGCTGCCGTGTTCGCCGTGATGTTCGGCGGCGAGTCCGTCTCGTGGCGGATGGTGGTCGGCGGCGCGACGATGGTCGCCGCGATGGTCCTGGTGATCCTCACGCCCGCGCTGACCCGGCGCGCCCGCGCGCCCCGCGGGACCCTCTCCGCCGCAGCGCCGGTGGCATCGCTGGCCGCACCGATCCGATCGAGCGACTGGCGGACGAACATCACCAGCGACGCCTGCTGATCCGAGGTGCATGAGGCCCATGCCATGCCGTAGAGTTGTTTGACGTGCACATTGTGCACTGGCTCGCCGTTGCGGCTGAGCCGGCGAGGACCCGGACCCCCGACCGGGTCCTCGCCCTTTTTCCGGCCGCTGTCGGCCAATCCCCCGCATCCTGCGCCCGATCATCTCGCCACGACAAGCCATGACGCCGCCGTTCGCGGCCGCCGCCCCGCCCGTCACACTCGGCGACCGTCGGGACACGGGGTAGAGTCCTGTCCCCTATGTGCTTCCCCTCACCGTGGACTCCCCAGGCGCGCACGGCATCGCGCTCCGGGCTGCCACAGGAGGCGTCGTGAGTTCCGCGTTTGAGCATCTGTCGCCGGCCTTCCCCGGGCGTGCCGCATGGGGCACGGCGTCCAGCCTGCGCGCCTGGCAGGCAGCCGCGGTCGAGCAGTACCACCACGACTCACCCCGCGACTTCCTCGCCGTCGCGACCCCCGGGGCCGGCAAGACCACGTTCGCCCTGCGCCTGGCCTCCGACCTGCTCGCGGCCCGCACCGTCGAGCGGGTGATCGTCGTCGCGCCCACCGAGCACCTCAAGGTGCAATGGGCCGACGCGGCGGCCAAGGTCGGCATCCAGATCGACCCCGGCATCGGTTCGGGATCCAGGGCCGGACGCAGCCGCCAATTCCACGGCGTCGCAGTCACCTACGCGGGGGTGGCGGCCCGCCTGCACCATTACCAGACCCGCTGCCTCAACCACCGCACCCTGGTGATCCTCGACGAGGTCCACCACGCGGGCGACGCCCTCAGCTGGGGCGAGGCCGTGCGGGAGGCGTTCGCGCCCGCGACCCGCCGCCTGCTGCTCACCGGCACCCCGTTCCGCTCCGACGACAACCCCATCCCGTTCGTGCGGTACGAACCGACCGAGGCCGGTGCCCGGATGTCGGTCGCCGACTTCTCCTACGGCTACGCCGAGGCGCTGCGCGACCATGTCGTGCGGCCGGTGCTGTTCATGAACTACGGCGGGCCGATGCGCTGGCGCACCAAGGCGGGCGAGGAACTCAGCGCCAACCTCGGTGACCTGCTCACCCGCGACGTCACCGCGCACGCCTGGCGGACCGCGCTCGACCCGCGCGGCGAGTGGATCCAGGCGGTGCTGCAGGCCGCCGACCGCCGGCTCACCGAGGTGCGCCGCCACATCCCGGACGCCGGTGGCCTCGTCATCGCGACCAACCAGAACCAGGCCCGCGCCTACGCGCGGATCCTCGCCGAGCTCACCGGCGTCCGACCGAGCGTGGTGCTGTCGGATGATTCGGGCGCGAGCGCGCGGATCGAGAAGTTCGCCGAATCCGAGGACCGCTGGATGGTGGCGGTGCGGATGGTGAGCGAGGGGGTCGACGTGCCGCGACTGTGCGTCGGGGTCTACGCGACCGCCACCTCGACGCCGCTGTTCTTCGCCCAGGCGGTCGGGCGGTTCGTCCGGTCCCGTCGCCGCGGTGAGATCGCCACCGTGTTCCTGCCGACGGTGCCGGTGATCCTCGCCCACGCGTCGATGCTCGAGCGCCAGCGCGACCACATCCTCGGACGCCCGAAGACCCCCGACGAATGGAGCTTCGACGACGAGGTGCTCGACCAGGCCAACCGGCAGGAATCGGCGTCCGACGATCTGCTCGGCAGCTTCGAGGCGCTGGCGTCCGAGGCTCATTTCGACCACGTGATGTTCGAGTCGACCCAGTTCGGCATCGCCGCCGAGCCGCGCAGCGACGATGAGCGCGACTACCTCGGCCTGCCGGGCCTGCTGGACACCGACCAGATCGACCGGGTGCTGCGGGAACGCCAGGCCCGGCACCTGGCCCGGGCCCAGCGGACCGAGCGCCGAGCCGGGGCAACGCCCGAGCAGAGCCTGCACCGGGTGCTCGCCGACAAGCGCAAACAGCTCAATTCACTGGTCGCGCAGTACGCGCGGGTGTCGCAGCGTCCGCACAGCCACGTGCACGCCGAGCTGCGCCGCGAGTGCGGTGGCCCGCCGCTCGCCCAGGCCACCACCGATCAGGTCGATGCCCGGATATCCGCGGTCCGCCGCTGGCTCGGCTCATCCGCTCGCTAGCGTTCCGTACCCCCCACCGCATAGCGTGGCGACCGGCGAACGCCCCACCACCCCACCTCCGGGACGAAGGAACTCCATGCGCTCCCTGATCCGGATGGTCGTCTCCGCTCGCGAGCTCTGGCCGTCCTACGCCGTCATCGTGCTGGCCTCGATGCTCACGGCCGGCACGGGTCTGTTGATGCCGTTCATCATCGCCCGGGCGACCGACCTCGTCGTGAGCGCCCAGGCCGGCCCCGACAACCACGTGAAGAGCATCCTCATCCTCGCGGCGGCCCTGTTCGCCACCGACCTCGCCAACACCCTCGTCAGCAATCTGGGCGGCTACTTCGGCGACATCATGGCGGTGCGGCTGCGCACGATCCTGTCGACGCGCTACTACGAGAAGCTGCTGCGCCTTCCGCAGCGCTACTTCGACAACGAGCTGACGGGGCGCATCATCAGCCGCCTGCAGCGCTCGATCACCGAGACCACCCAGTTCCTCAACGGCTTCGCCAACAACTTCTTCCCGATGCTGCTCACGGT
>DAIESZ010000234.1 GCA_027346035.1 Propionibacteriaceae bacterium | reverse complement strand
GAGGCCGCGGCCGCCCTCGACTTCCAGCCCAACCACACCGCCCGCAGCCTCGCCAGCGGCCGCACCTTCACCGTCGGGGTGATCACCTCAGACAGCTTCGGCCGATTCACCATCCCGGTCATGCTGGGCATAGAGGACAGCCTTGCAGCAGGCAGGGTCAGCACCATGCTCTGCGACGGTCGCGGCGACCCCGTCCGCGAGAACCAGTTGCTCGAGCGGCTCATCAACCGCCAGGTCGACGGCGTCGTCGTGACCGGACGCCGCCGCGACCCGCGTCCCTCTCTCGGCACGGTGCCCGTCCCGGTCATCTACGTGCTCAGCGAGTCACTCGACCCCGCCGACCTCTCGCTCACCTACGACGACCGGCAGGGAACCGCGCTCGCCGCCCACCATCTCCTGTCGACCGGACGCCGGAGCCTTGCCTACGTGGGTGGCCCCGAGCGTCACCTCGCGAGCCGGCTGCGACGCGAGGGGGTGGAGCGGGCGCTTGCCGCCCAGGGGCTCGAGCTCGACCCCGACCTCGCCCTCTACGGCCAGTGGAGCGAGACCTGGGGGCGCTCCGCCGCGACCATCGTCCTGCACAGCGGGCACTCGATCGATGGCATCGTCTGCGCCAGCGACCAGATCGCGCGCGGCGTGCTGGACGGGCTGCGGGAGCTCGACGTGCAGGTGCCCCACGACATCTCGGTCGTCGGCTTCGACAACTGGGAGGTCATGGTCGAAGGCGCCCGCCCCCTGCTCACGACGGTCGACCCGCACCTCGAGTCCCTCGGCCGGGAGGCGGCCACCCGCCTGCTGTCGGCGATCCAGGGTGACGAGCCGCTCGAGGGCGGCGTCATCACTCGTGGCTGTGAGCTGATCATCCGCGATTCCGCCTGACGGGAGAGACATCGCCGGCCCCGGTTACAGTCGGTGCATGCTGGCCCTGCTGTCACCCGCCAAGACGCTCGACCTCACCTCGCGGCTGCCCACCCGCAAGCACACCGAGCCCCGCCTGCTCGACGAGAGCCGTGGGCTCATCGACATCCTCACGACCCGTACCCCTGACGACCTCGCGTCGCTCATGGGCATCTCCGACGACCTCGCCCATCTCACCGCGCAGCGCTACCGCGATTTCGACCCGCCCAACACGTCGCGCAACGCCCGGCCGGCGGTGCTGATGTTCGACGGCGACGTGTACCAGGGCATGGCCGCGCGCGACCGCTTCGGCGAACGCGACTTCACCGAGGCCGGGAAGACGCTACGGATCCTGTCGGGCCTGTACGGGCTGCTGCGTCCGCTCGATCTCATCCAGCCTTACCGGCTCGAGATGGGCGTCCCGCTGCGCACCGAGCGCGGACGCAGCCTCTACGAGTGGTGGGGCGCTCGGATCACCGACCTCGTGCGCGCCGACCTCGCGGCGTCCCCGGGGCCGGAGGTGGTGGTCAACCTCGCCTCGCACGAGTACTTCCAGGCGGTCGACGCCGACGCGCTCGGCGCGCGGATCGTGTCCCCACGCTTCGAGGATCAGGACTCCCGCGGCCACTACCGGGTGATCTCGTTCAGCGCCAAGCGCGCCCGCGGGGAGATGGCGGCGTGGCTCGTGCTCAACCGGGTGCGCTCGGCGAAGGCGATCACCAGGTTCGACGTGGCGGGGTATCGCTACGTGCCCGAGCTGTCGAGTCCCGACGTGCCCGTGTTCCGGCGTCCTCGCCGGGGCTGAGCGACGACGCCGGACGCGGCCCCGCGGAGGTCGGCGTCGAGGGTCAGTGGCGCACGCCGTGCGCGTCGAGGATCCGGGCGATGCCGCCCGCCCCGGTCGTGCGATCGTGCCACTCGGCGAGCAGGCCGGCGTCCCGGGCGCCCGCGACGTTGGGCTGCGTGTCGTCGATGAACAGCGTGTCGGAGCCGGCCGCGCCGATGCGGTCGAGGATCACCCGGAAGTAGGCCGGGTCGGGCTTGGCGAGGCCGAGCTCGTGCGAGAAGAACAGCTCGTCGAAGTGACGCTCGTATCCGAGGGTCGCGCGCATCCAGCGGCCCCGCACCGGCTTCTGGTTGGTCGCGAGGTAGACCCGCGTGCCCCCCGCGCGGACGCCGTCGATCATCGCGAACACATCGGAGTCGGGCTCGGTGTGGCACCAGGCGTCGAGCAGCGTCTCCGGCGCGAGGTCGATGCCGCGCTCGTCGAGGAACTCCTGCAGCGCGGCCCGCAGGTCGACGTGCCCGGTGATCGCCCGCTGCTCCACCGCCGACGCGTCCCGAAACGTCGCCCGGCCGTCGAGCAGGGAGGTGATCCGCTCGATCAGCCCCGCGTTCGTCTGCACCACGCCGTCGGCGTCCAGCAGCAGTGTCGTGATCGTCATGGGGTCAGCCTGTCATCGGATCACGACGCTTCGCCAGCCGCTCGCCCGAGCCGGAGCAGCGATCGCCCGGGCTGTGCACACGCTCGGCGAGGCCGCCGCCACGAGCCGCGTCAGCCGAGCGAGAGCCCGATGTACTTCGTTTCGAGGTACTCCTCGAGGCCCTCATGGCTGCCCTCGCGGCCGAGTCCGGACGCCTTCACGCCCCCGAACGGCGCGGCGGGGTTCGAGATGACCCCGGAGTTGAGCCCGATCATGCCGGTCTCGATCCGCTCGGCCACAGTGAGGGCCTCGGTGAGCGATTCCCCGAACACGTAGCCGATCAGGCCGAACTCGGTGCCGTTGGCCAGTGCCACCGCCTCGTCGAGGGTGGCGTAGCTGGTCACCGGGGCGACAGGTCCGAAAATCTCCTCCCGGAAGCACCGGCATTCGGTCGTCACGCCGGTGAGCACGGTGGGGGCGAGGAAGAACCCGTCGCCGTAGTCGCCACCGGTGAGCCGGGACCCTCCGGTCGCCACCCGGGCGCCGTGCCCGACGGCCTCCCCGATGAGCTCCTCGATATGGTCGACGGCGTCCGCGTTGATGAGCGGCCCCACCTCCACGCCGTCGACGGTCCCGTCGCCGACGCGCATCGCCGCGAGCCGCTCTGCCAGGCGCGAGGAGAATTCCTCGACGAGCGACTCGTGCACGATGAACCGGTTGGCCGCGGTGCACGCCTCGCCGATGTTGCGCATCTTCGCCTGCACCGCCCCGGTGACGGCCCTGTCCAGATCGGCCGAGGCCAGCACGACGAACGGGGCGTTGCCGCCGAGTTCCATCGAGGTGCGCAGTACGCCACCGGACGCCTGCCGGAGCAGCACCCGACCGACGTCGGTCGACCCGGTGAAGGTCAGCTTCCGCAGCCGGGGGTCGGCGATGATCGCCTTCGAGACGTCGCCGGATCGGCCCGTCGTGATGCAGTTGACCACGCCCTCGGGCAGTCCGGCGTCCTGCAGCACGGTCATCAACAGCATTGTCGTGAACGGCGTCTGGGACGCCGGCTTGATGACGACCGTGCACCCGGCTGCCAGCGCGGGGCCGATCTTGCGGGTGGCCATCGCCAGCGGGAAGTTCCACGGGGTGATCGCGTACACGGGCCCGACCGGCTGCTTGACGGTGATGATCCGCTGGCCGCCGCTCGGGGCCAGCGAGTAACGGCCCTCGATGCGCACGGCCTCCTCGCTGAACCAGCGGAGGAACTCGGCGCCGTAGGTCACTTCTCCTCGCGACTCGGCCAGCGGCTTGCCCATCTCGAGGGTCATGCACAGGGCGAAGTCGTCGGCTCGCTCGATGACGAGGTCGTACGCACGCCGCAGAATCTCCGCCCGCTGCCGGGGTTCGGTGGCGGCCCAGGACGACTGCGCGGCCACCGCGGCGTCGAGCGCGGCGATGCCCTGCTCGGGTGTCGCGTCGGCGACCGCGGTGAGCGGGCGTCCGGTGGCCGGGTTGATCACCTGGAGGGTGGCCGGATCGTCGCTCCACCGGCCGCCGATGAACAGCGTGCGGGGGAACCGGTTCAGCAGGTCGTCAGGTGTTCTCATGATCTCCTCCTGTCGGGTCGACTGCTGTGGGCGTGTGCGGGCGGCTACGACGTGAGCCGTTTCCGGGCCCTTCGGGCCGCCTCGCGGTCGGTGATGAGGATCCAGCCGGCCAATCCGAGACCGGCGATCGCGGCGATGAGGAAGAACACCACCGCCAGGGCCGGGTAGCCGAACAGCCGCGGACCGCCGGGGACCCGCATCATCAGCGCTGCCGCGAGGGTGATGGCCGCGAGGATCATGCCGACGGTCAGCCGATTGACGAGCCGCTGGCTGTGATGCAGCAGCCGGTCCTCGTCGAAGGCGTTGACGCTGAACGTCAGCTCGCCGTTGGCCAGGGCGTCGAGCACCCGGTTGGCGCGGCCCGGCAGGTTCTCGAGGAACTCCTTCGAGTCGAGCGCCCCGACCGCGACCGCGGCGGCCGACGGCTTCATCGTCGTCGCGAGGATCCGCGGCAGGTGCTCGCGGATCGCGTCCCCCGGGCGGAAGTCGGGGTCGAGGTGTTTGGTGCTCTGGTCGAGGTTGAGCAGCGCCTTGCCCACCAGTGCCATCTCCGAGGGTGGACGCAGCCCGTGGTCACCCGCGAGCCGGGCGAGCTCGACCAGGATCGAACCGGCCTGCGCCTCGGCTCCGAGCGCCAGGGAACCGTTGACGAGGGCGGACACGTCGCCGCGGAACGACGCTGCGTCCCACGAGTCGAGTGGCTGACCCATCGACGCCAGCACCTCGGCCACCTGCTCGCCGTCACCGTTGGCCACGGCGAGCAGCAACCGCACCAGCTGCGACTGCAGCCGCCGCGGCACGGTGGCGACCATGCCGAGGTCGATCAGTGCGAGCCGGCCGTCGGCCGTCAGCAGCAGGTTGCCAGGATGCGGGTCGGCGTGCAGCACCCCCTCGCTGAGCATCGTGGTGAGGGTGAAGCCGAACAGTGCTGCGGCCAGCGCCGGCCCGTCGACGTCCATGAGCCCGAGCGGGCCGACGTCGGTGACCTTCTTGCCGTGGATGTACTCCATCGTCAGCACCCGTTCGGTGCAGAAGTCGCGCAGCGGCTCGGGAACGACGAGCAGGGGCTCGTCGGCGGTGAGATCGCGGAACCGCTCGAGGTGGGCGGCCTCCTTGCGGTAGTCGAGTTCGTCGGCGAGCACCCGTCGGAACTGGTTGAGCAGGGCCTGCGTGCCCACGCGCTGTCCGGCGCTTGTGGCGTCGACGAGCCCAGCGACCCGTTCGAGGGCCTGCATGTCCTCGGCGACCTGCTCGACGACGCCGGGCCGCTGGATCTTCACCACCACCTCGCGTCCCGACCGGGTGGTCGCCCGGTGCACCTGTCCGATCGAGGCGGACGCGAGCGGGATGTCGTCGAAGCGGGCGAACAGGTCCCGCACCCGGGCGCCGAGTTCGTGCTGGATGATCTGGTGGACCTGCTCGGTGGGGAACGGCTCGACGCCGTCCTGGAGGCGGGCCAGCGCCTCGGTGTAGTCGTCGGGCAGCAGGTCGTGGCGGGTCGACAGCAACTGGCCGAGCTTGACGAACGTGGCGCCCAGGCTCTCGAGG
>DAIESZ010000229.1 GCA_027346035.1 Propionibacteriaceae bacterium | reverse complement strand
GTGTCGGTGACCGCCGGCAGCGCGGTGATCCTCGAGGGCGTGGCCGTGTCCGACCTCGACCCGCGCGACGTGCCGGTGGGGGAGCCGCTGGTTGTGTGGGTCGACGCGGGCGACGACGAGCGCGCCCTCCGCGCGGCGAGGCGGGCGCCGCAGCGGTTCGCCTGCTGGCGCGACGAATGGCTGCCCGTCGAGCTGGCCTGGGCCGAACGGGTTCGCCCCTGGGAACGTGCCCACCTCGTGGTCACCACCTGAGGGGCACGGCCACGGGCCACGACCGAGTGCGTCGCCCGGCGGCGGGGCCTCCCGTAGTCTTGTCTTCCATGAGCAAGTCCAGACGTTCCGGCCGCGACCAGGAGGGCCATAGTCCCCGCGTCCCGCACGCGACACCGTCCGCCACGGCGAACGACCCGGCCCGTCGGCGGGGCCGCGGGCGATGAACACCTGGGGTTACGCGATCGTCATCCTGCTGCTCATCCTGGTGAGTGGTGTCTTCGCCGCCGCCGAGATCGCGCTCGTGTCGCTGCGTGAGAGTCAGGTCGCGGCGCTGGAGCACCGTGGACGCCGCGGCGCGGTGATCGCCAAGCTCGCCCGCGATCCCAACCGGTTCCTGTCGGCCGTGCAGATCGGCGTCACCCTGGCCGGCTTCCTCTCCGCGGCGTTCGGCGGCGCGACCCTGACCGAGTCGCTCGCCCCCCACCTCGAGCGCTTCGGCCTGTCGCAATCCGTCGCGCGGACGATCGCCCTGGTCCTGATCACCCTGCTCATCTCCTACGTGTCGATCGTCATCGGCGAGTTGACCGCCAAGCGACTGGCCATGCAGCGCGTCGAGGGATTCGCCCTGGCCCTGGCGCCCTTGATCGACTTAGTGGCGACGATCGCACGCCCGGTGATCTGGCTGCTCGGACGCTCGACCAATGTCGTCGTGAGACTTCTCGGCGGCGATCCCCACGCGCGCCGGGAGCGGGTCACGGACGAGGAACTGCGCGCCATGGTCGTCAACTCCCTGACGCTCGGTGACGAGGAGCGTCAGATCCTCGACGACGTGTTCGACGCGGGTGAGCGCTCGTTGCGCGAGGTGATGGTGCCCCGCACCGAGGTCGACTTCCTCCCCGGCGACCTGCCGGCCTACAAGGCGGTGCGCGCGGTG
This sequence comes from Propionibacteriaceae bacterium, assembly GCA_027346035.1. GTDB lineage: Bacteria > Actinomycetota > Actinomycetes > Propionibacteriales > Propionibacteriaceae > JAJYQH01. Next base: position 3,323 of record DAIESZ010000229.1, on the reverse strand, counting down.
CACGGCGCGGAGCACTCGCGCTACCCGGTCACCGACGGCTCCGCCGACCGCGTCCTCGGGTTCGTGCACGTGCGTGACCTCATGGATCTCGAGCCGATGAACCGCACGACCCCGGTGCGTCAGTTGTGCCGTCCGGTCATGGCGTTGCCCGAGACGGTGCGGGTGCTGAGAGCGCTCACCGAGATGCGCCGCGCCTCGGCCCACTTGGCGATCGTCAAGGACGAGTACGGCGGCACGTCCGGCATCGTGACACTTGAGGATCTCGTCGAGGAACTCATCGGGGACATCACCGACGAATACGACCAACCGGTCGCCGGCAGCGCCAGCCATGGCCAGCGCAACGAGATCGAGGGGCTCACGACCCTCGACGATTTCGCCGACCGCTTCGGCTACGAATTGTCCGAGGGTCCCTACGACACCGTGGCCGGTTACGTGATGGCCCAACTGGGACACGTGCCCGAACTCGGCGACCGGGTCGAGGTCGACCTGCATCGGGTGGCGGGGGCCAACCCGCTCAATCTTCCCGACCGGGCGCTGGTGAGGTTCACGGTCGCCGACGTCGACGGACGCCGGGCCGCGTGGATCCTGGTCAACCGGGTGGGCGACGAGCCCGGTGAGGCCCGACCCGACGCGGCCGGGTCTGCCGAGGAGTGACGTGAGCATCGGACCCCGCGCCGGTGGGACGGATCCCTCCCCCCGGCCATGAGGAGGTGACCATGCCCGATCGGGACGCCGACGGCGTGCGACTGCTCACCGGCGAGGGCGCCGGAGAGTTGTTGCGTGCCGCCGTGGAACGCGCGGGTGGAGCCCTGGCGTCGTGGCGGCTCGACCACGTCGACACCGAACCGGGACGGGTCACGACGGCGACCTTCACGGCCACCGTCGAGTGGGCCTACGGGGCGCGCACCGAACTGGTGGGAGCCAGCGTCCGGGCCCACGGGCCCCGGGGGAGCGACCAGCACGCCGAGATCTTCGACGACGGGCGACAGCAGGTCGCCGTGTGGATCCATCCGAACGATCCCGACCTGCCGGCACTGCCGCTGGTCGCCTTCCCGGAGTCCGTCGCCCGGCTGGTGGCCGAGTGGGGGGTGGTGCCGGGCCCGGTGGCACCCGATCGGGTGCGACTGCGGATGCTCACCTACCGTCCCCGCCGGCGCGCCGTGGTGCGGGCCGACATCGCCCGCGAGGACGGTCCCGTGACGCTCTATCTCAAGGTGCTGCCGTCCGGCCGGGCCGACGACCTCGTGGCCCGGCACCGGCACCTGCTCGCCGCCGGCCTGCCGGTGCCCGAGATCGTGGCTGCCGGTTCCGGCGTCGTCGCGCTCCGGGCGCTTCCCGGGAGTCCCCTCGGGGAGTCGCTGTACCTGCCCGCACCACCGGTCGACGCCGCCCAGGTGCTCGACCTGCTGGATGCCCTGCCGGCGTCGGTGCTGGCGCTCCCGCGGCGTCCCCCCTGGAGCGAGTCCCTGGAGTACTACGCCGAGATCGTGGCTCGCACCAGTCCGGGTGAGGAGACACGGCTCGCGCACCTCACCAGGACCATCACCGCTGGACTCGGAGCGCCCGTATCCGACGACACCCCGACCCACGGTGACTTCCACGAGGGTCAGCTGCAGGTCGCCGGTGGCAGGATCGTCGGGCTGCTCGACGTCGACACCCTCGGGCCGGGACGCCGCGTCGACGACCTCGCGTGCCTGGTCGCGCACCTGTCGACCGTGCAGCGGATGTCGCGGATCCAGGCCGAACGGCTCCAGGGACTGCTCGACGCCTGGGTGCCGGTGTTCGACCGGGCCGTCGACCCCGCGGAGTTGCGCCTGCGATCGGCCGCGGTCGCGATCTCGCTCGCCACCGGCCCGTTCCGGGCCCAGGACCCCGATTGGCGGGGCGCGACGACACGCATCGTGGACGCCGCCGAACGGTTGGTCCGGCAGGTCGGCTGAGTTCTTGATCGGCCGTCTGATTGCACTCAGGTAACAGTTTCGTGATCGGTGAACCCCGCCCGGTCCCGGTGAGATTGTGCCCGTTACAGTGTGGAAAGCTCCAGCCGAGCACGCACAATTTCTGCTTTCAGGAGGCAGTTTCCGTGAAGAATTCCTTCCTTTCCGCGTCCGCCCTCGTGGCAGTTGCGGCGATGTCGCTCGCAGGGTGCGCATCCGCGCCCACGTCCGGCTCGTCCGCGACGGCGGCCGCGACCAGCGCGGCGAGTTCGGACGCCGCCACGACGGCCAGCAACGCCAACTTCAAGGCGTGCATGGTCTCCGACTCCGGCGGCTTCGACGACAAGTCGTTCAACCAGACGTCACTGGTCGGCCTCACCCGGGCCGGTGAGCAACTCGGAATCCAGACCGCCAAGGTCGAGTCGTCCAGCGACGCCGACTACGCCACCAACGTCGCCTCGTTGCTGACCGCCAAGTGCAACATGATCGTCGGCGTCGGCTTCAAGCTCGGCGACGCGGTCAGCGCGGCCGCCAAGGCCAACCCGAAGGTCGACTTCGCCATCGTCGACGACGCTCCTCAGGGGGCTCCCTCGAACCTGCAGCCGCTCGAGTTCAACACCGCCCAGTCGTCGTTCCTCGCCGGCTACCTGGCCGCCGCGATGAGCAAGACCGGCAAGGTCGGCACCTTCGGCGGCATGAACATCCCCACCGTCACCGTGTTCATGGACGGCTTCGCCCAGGGCGTCGACTACTTCAACCAGCAGAAGGGCAAGAGCGTCCAGGTGCTCGGCTGGGACGCGAAGAAGCAGGACGGCCAGTTCGTGCCCGGCAACAACCCGTTCGGCAACGTGTCCGGCGGCCAGACGGTCGCCAAGGGCCTGGTCAGCCAGGGTGCCGACATCCTGTTCCCGGTCGCCGGCGGCGCCGGCATCGGCGCGCTGCAGACGGCGTCCGACTCCAGCGGCAAGGTCTCGGCCATCTGGGTCGACACCGACGGCTACGTCTCCGTCCCCCAGTTCAAGGGCGTCATCATGACCTCGGTCTACAAGGGCATGGACAACGCCGTGTTCGACGCGATCAAGTCGGCCACCGACGGCTCGTTCTCCGGCAAGCCCTACGTCGGCACGCTGGCCAACGACGGCACCGGACTGTCGCCCTTCCACGACTTCGACTCCAAGATCCCTGCGTCGGTGAAGTCCGACCTCGACGCGATCAAGGCCGACATCGTCTCGGGCAAGATCGCCATCACCTCGAAGTCGCAGCCCAAGAGCTGAGCCGTGCGGCGTCCGCGGGCCGCGGGGGAGCATCGACGTCCCCTCCGGCCCCGGACGCCGACCGGCCGTCCCGGGCCCCGGTGCGGCGTCCGCGGCGCTGCGACGAAGCCCC
>DAIESZ010000219.1 GCA_027346035.1 Propionibacteriaceae bacterium | reverse complement strand
CGACGAGGCTGACGCAGCTCTCGTCGCGATGGAATCGCCGATGAGCGACCCCTACGTCGACGGGTTCCGGCCGGTCAGCCTGCAGTACGGCCCCTACGATGCGCCGACCGCCCGGGAGCGGTCCCTCGCCGGCGACCGGTCGTACCGGGGGCGCCCGGCGGTGGTCGCCAACACCGCCGACCTCGCCAACCTCGAGGCAGCCCGGGAGGCCATGGGCGACAAGCCGGTCGTCGCGGTGCTCAAGCTCGACGTGCCGGTGGTGATGAGCGAGGTCGAGCCGCTCGCCGATTCGGTCTACGTGCACTTCGGCGTCTCGCAGCGCGCGCTGCTCGACGTCGTCACCGGTGCCGCGCGCCCGGGGGGACGCCTGCCGGTGACCCTGCCGAGGGACATGGCCACGGTCGAGGCCCACTGCGAGGACGTGTTCAACGACTACGAACCCTACGTCGACAGTGCCGGCAACCGCTACGAGTACGGATTCGGCCTGCAGCGGTGAGCGGGACGCTCAGCCCGCGCTCGTGAACCGGTGGACGCCGCCCCGCACCCGGTGCCGCGCGCCGTCGGGCAGGACCACGTCGGCCTCGACCCCGTCGGGCACGCTGACCGCGACGACGACCGAGCCTCCCTCGCGTCGCCAGCCCGACTCGACGTGCCCATGCCGGGTCTCGAGCGTGGCCCGCGCATGGTCGAGTCCCGGACCGGGCGTCGGCTGCAGCAGCAGCCTCGCGTACCCCGGCTCGGCCGGGCGGATGCCGCCGATCACCTGGTAGATCCAGTCGGCCACGGCGCCCAGCGCGTAGTGGTTGAACGAGGTCATCTCGCCGGGGTTGATGGTGCCGTCGGGCAGCATCGAGTCCCAGCGCTCCCAGATCGTCGTGGCGCCCATGGTCACCGGGTAGAGCCACGACGGGCAGGAGCGCTCGAGCAACAGCCGATAGGCGTCGTCGACGTGGCCCGTCTCGGACAGCGCCCAGGTGACGAAGGGCGTGCCGGCGAAACCGGTGGTGACCACGTAGCCGCGTTCGGCGACGATCCGCGCGAGCCGCTCCCCCGCGCGGGCGCGCACGTCGCCCTCGAGCAGCCCGAAGCAGATGGCGAGCGCGTACACGGTGGCACAGTCGGAACGCACGATGCCCTCGTCCGACACGTAGTGCTCGACGAACGCGGTGCGAGTGCTCTCGGCCAGCCCGTTCCAGCGCGCGGCGTGGTCGTCGTACCCGAGGATGGACGCGGTCTCGGCGGCGAACCGCAGCGACCGGTACAAGGATGCGGTGGCCACCACCCCCGCGTCGGCCTTGGCGTTCGCCGGCTGGTCGGGCGAGGCGTCCGGGTCGAGCCAGTCACCGAACTGGAAGCCGGTGTCCCATAGGCCCGTGGGCGACAGCCGGTCGAGGACGCCCTCGAGGTGCAGCACCATGCCCGGATAGTGCTGGGCGAGACGGTCGGCGTCCCCGTAGGCGTGCCACAGGGCCTGCGGCACCCACACGGCGGCGTCGCCCCAGATGGCGGTGGGCCCGGCCCATGCCTCGGCCACCGAGCGGAATTCCTCGGGGAAGTTGGCGTGCTTGAGCACGTCGGGCACGACGTGCGGCACCCAGCCGTGCTCGCTGTGCCGGACCTCGTCGGCGAGGTCGAGCAGCCACTTGTGCAGCACGTCGGCGGCGTCGAACTGGTAGCAGGCGGTGGCGGCGTAAGCGGCGATGTCACCGGTCCAGCCGAGACGCTCGTCGCGCTGCGGGCAGTCCGTGGGCACGTCGAGAAAGTTGCCCCGCTGGCTCCACACGGAGTTCGACACGAGCTGGTTGATGAGAGGCTCCGAGCATTCGAAGGTGCCGACCCGGCGCATGTCGGAGTGGACCACGACGGACTCGAGGTCGTCGGGGGTGAGTTCGCCCGGGAACCCGCTGACCTCGGCGTAGCGGAACCCGTGGAAGGTGAGGGTCGGCTCGAACTGGTCGTCGCCGCCGGAGAGTATGAAGCGGTCGGTGGCCTGCGCGGATCTCAGCGGCCGGGTGCCGAGCTCGCCGTGTTCGAGCACCTCGGCGTGCCGCACGGTGACGACGGTGCCCGCGTCCCCGTGGGCCCGCAGCCGCAGCCAGCCGACGAGGTTCTGGCCGAAGTCGACCAGGGTCCGGCCACTCGGCGAGGTGAGGATGCTCCGCGGGCGGATCATCTCGTGGCGGATCACGGGGGGCCCCACCTGCGCCACGAGCGAGCGGCGATCGAGGTCGACCACGCGCACCGGTAACGTCTCGGACGCTGCCGCGCGCAGCCGCGCGTCGATCGTCTGGCCCCGGTAGAGCGAGTTGACCAGATGCTCGCTCGCGGTCGCGGTCCAGTCGGTCGAGGTGGGGACGGCCTGGACGGATCCGTCGGCGAAGGTGATCACCAACTCGCCGATGACCCCGAGGTCGTCGCCGTAGTTGGCGTTGGCACCCGCGAAGCCGAGGTCGCCCCGATACCACCCGTTGCCGAGCAGCACCTCGATGCCGGTCGAGTCGGCGAGCAGTGCGGTGACGTCGTCCTCCTGCACCTGCAGCCGCCATTCGTACGACGTCCACCCGGGCGAGAAGACGGCACGCGATACCGGACGGTCGTTGATCCGCGCCTCGTAGATGCCGTGCGCGGTGGCATGGAACACCGCTGAGCAGACCTCGGCCAGGGGCCGGTCGAGCCGGACGCTGGTCGTGAGGCGGATGGCCCGCCCCCGATCGGTGTCCGCAGTGATCATCGCGGCCGTTTCAAGCATGGCAACTCCTCGTGAGCCTGGAATTCCTAGACTAGTCGTGATTGAATCGATTCATCAATCCTCTTGCCGCAGATCCTGTTAAGTTGTCGCAGATCGGAGGCCGCGGGTCGGCCTGAAAGGCGGTGTGCGATGCCGGATCGGGGCAATGCATCGTTGCGCGACGTGGCGGAACTGGCGGGAGTGTCCGTGGGCACGGTGTCGCACGTGCTCAACCATCCCGAGCGTGTCTCGGAGGCGCTGCGCGAGAAGGTCACCGCCGCCATCACAGAGCTGAACTTCGTGCGCTCGGGGGCTGCCCGGCAGCTGCGCCAGGGCCACTCGAACATGGTCGGGCTGGTGGTGTTCGACATCGGCAACCCCTTCTACACCGACGCCGCGCGCGCCATCGAGGACACCCTCGCCGCCTCCGACCTGGCCCTGGTGATCTCGTCGTCGGACGCCGAGCCGCACCGCGAGGCGCGGGTGCTGCGCACGCTCATCGAGCAGCAGGTCCGCGGGGTGATCATCACCCCGTCGGAAGGCACGGCCGCGCTACTGCCGATGCTGCGCGAGCGGGGAATCCCGGTGGTCCTGCTCGACAGCCCCGGCGACATCGAGGGCTATGCGTCGGTCGGTGTCGACGACGTGGCCGGCGGGGCGATGGCCGTCCGGCACCTGCTCGACCGGGGCCACCGGCTGATCGCGATGATCACCGGCCCGATGAGCGTGCGTCAGGCGCGCCAGCGGCTCCGCGGCGCGCGCCAGGCGATCACCGAGGCCGGCCTCGACCCCGAGAAGATTCTCGTGCCGGTCGAGACGGAGGCATTCACCGCGAACGCCGGGGAGGCGGCGATGAGCCTGCTGCTCGAGCGCCGCGAGGTGCCCACGGCCACGTTCGCCGCCAACGACGTCATGATGATCGGCGCGATGCGTTCGCTGCGCCGCCAGGGGGTGCGGATCCCCGCCGAGATGGCGCTCGTGGGCTACGACGACATCATGGTCGCCTCCGAGTTGATCACCCCGCTCAGCTCGGTGCACCAGCCGATGGCCGAATTGGGCCGCACCGCCGCCGAACTGCTGCTCGACCCGGACGCCGATGAGCGGCACGTGGTCTTCCAGCCCAACCTGGTGGTGCGGGCGTCGAGCCGCTGACGGCGGCCGTCTCGGCGAAACGCGGACGCCGCCCCACCGGCCGCGGGACAATGGCCGGCAGGAGGCCAACGATGTCCACGCTCTCCACTGACCTGCTCGTCGAGGTGCGGGAAGACCTCATCGACCGGGCCCTCGCCCTCGCCTACTACACATCGGTCCTTCCCACGCAGGCCTCTGGCCGCTTCCATCTCGCCCGCCACCTCGACCCGGCCCTCGCCTTCGTGGGCGATCTCATCTTCGAGGTGAAACTGCTGGAGCCGCCGACCGTCGACGCCATGGACGCCGGCCAGGTGCGGCTGCTGCTCCGCGTGCGACTCCGCCTCGACATCCTCGAGGGCCTCGGGGGCACGTTCGATCTCACCGCCGGCGTGCTCGCCAAGCCGCGGCTCGGCACCGGAGGGACGCTGCTCGCGCTCGACCTCACCGGCGCTCAGGTCGACCAGATCGTCCTCGACCACCGCACCGAGGTCCCGGCGAGGACCAGGAAGATCCTCAACGACGTGGCCGCGCACATCCTCACCACTGACCTGCTCGACAACATGGGCGAGATCGACCTCACCCCGTTCCTCACCCGGCCCGAGCTGCCCCTGCCGTTCGACGGCGTCGACGCCCTGGTTCGCCTGGGCACCGAGGTGCAGTTGATCAAGGGCGGGTGGGTGTACCCGGTCGACGCGACCACTCGCAGCGTCACCGGGCCGCCGGTGCCGCTCACGACCGCGTACCCGGGTGTCTGGCCCGAGGGGGTCGACGCCGCCACGGTGCTGCCGGGTGGCGAGCTGATGTTCTTCCGCGCCCGGGAATACCTCGCCTACGACCGCGCCGGGCGGCGTCCACTGCCCGGGTTCCCGGCGGCGATCGCCGACGGCTATCCCGGTGTCTGGGCCGACGGCATCGACGCCGTGCTGCCGCTGGGAGACGCCCTGCACTTCTTCCGGGGTTCGGACGTGATCCGGGTCGCGGTCGGCGGCGGGCCGCCGGGCGCGCCGATGCCGATCACGGTGGCCTTCCCCGGACTGCGGGCCCACGACGTCTGCGCCGCCGTCGCCTGGGACCCCACGACGGCGTATCTCTTCACGGACGCCGGTGTCCACGCATGGAGTCTGGCGACCGCGACGGCGTCCGGCCCGGCCTCCCTTGACGGCTGGCCCGGGTTCGCCACTCCGAGCCTGCCCCTCCCTGTGGCGCCGCGGATCTTCGATGTGCTCGGCGGCCGCACGTTCGCGGTGGGCGTCGACCTGTTCGACCGGCCGGCCCGGCCCCAGCGGCCCCTCGCCGACCTCACCGCGGGCAACGACCTCTGGGTGGGCATCCGCGACGACGTGATCCAGGAGGCGTTCGACGCCGAGTGGTCGCACACGCCCACGCACGCGAAGCGGCGGATGTGGCAGGGATCGCTGGCTGCGGTCGGAAGCCAGAAGGACGGCTGGTCGAAGACCCTGGCCGGAGTGGCGCTCAACCTCCCCCAGCTGCTGTCGATGTTCCTGCTCGGCGTCCCCCTGCTCAGCCCGGTGCGGATCGACGACGTGCAGGCGGTGGCGTCCGCGTCGGTGTGGCTGGACGAGCCGCGCTTCAGCGTGCACGACGGCGACTTCCACGTCGACGACATCACGGTGCGGGCCTGGCTCGCGCTGCGAGTGTCGCTGGAGTGGAGTGTCTGGGGGCCGAGGGACATCGACCACCCCTTCGACATCGGCTGGTGGCCGCAGGGCGACATCACCCTGCTCGACCTGAGCCACGAGTCGGTCGCCACCCTCGACAACCTCGCCGTCGCCGTCAGGTCGGGCCTCGACACCGGGGTGAGCGTCACCATCACCGACTTCGACCTGGATCTGCAGCTGACCGGTCTGGGCGTGCCCGACGACCTCGTCGACTGGCTCGTCGACCAGGTGTCCGGCCTTGTGCGCCCGATGATCCCGGCTATCCGGGTGATCCCACCACTACTGTCGCGGTCGGTACCGATCAGCCCGCTGTCACTCACAATCGACTCGGACGAGGTCGACATCGCCATCAACGACTACGTGGTGCCGCCGGCGCTCACCCTGGAGATCGACCCGGGTCCCGTGACCTTCGCCGAGGGGTCGGTGAGCGCGGCCGCGTCCGTGTCGGTGAAGGAACTGCCCCGCACCACCGTCAGCGTTCCCGCCTTCGTGGCGAACCGGAACCCGAGGCGGATGGAGGTGCACCGGCTCGACTGCGTGTGGGTCGAGCGGATCGACCAGTACTACCGCCTGGGCTACTACCAGCTCATCGACGCGCTGCACGACGGCTTCGACGGGTGTGCCACCTGCATCCCCGAGTATCACACCCGGTAGCACGCGCACGAGGGGCCCGAAGACTCCTCCGGGCCCCCGTCGCGTCGGTCGCGGTTCAGCTGGTCGTGGCGGTGAAGCCGTGCCTGACGCCGATGCCGCTGCCCCAGCTGCCACCGATCACCCCGGAGTTGTTGATGCCGTACGCCAAGGCGTACTGACCGATGTCATCCGCGGTCTGGTAGGCCAGGGTTGTGAACGTGCCGCCGGACAGCAGCCATCCGCCCTCGGTGCCCGCGCAGCCGTTGCCGGAATTGCCGACGATCACCCCCGCGTCGTTGATCCCGTGTGGTTCGGTCCAGTAGCAGGCGTTCAGGATCGTGTCGGGATCGGAATGGACGATCTCGGTGAACGTTCCGCTCACGGTGATCTCGAAGCCGCTGTTGCGGGTGTCGGGCCCGATCTCGGCACCGACGTTGTAGGTGTAGGCGCCCACCATGTCGCCGGCGTCGTTGATCCCGAACAGCCGGGTGCCCACGCTCGGGAGGCCGCCCACAGCCGCATCGGGAGCGTCATAGGTGGTGAACGCCCCCGCGCCCGAACGGACGAAACCGTGGTTGTGGGTGACGTAGATGTCAGCGTCTGTCTTGTCCGGGCCGGTCGTGTAGTAATA
>DAIESZ010000215.1 GCA_027346035.1 Propionibacteriaceae bacterium | reverse complement strand
TCTCGAGGGCCTCGCAGAGCTCGGCGAACTGCCACCAGCGCAGCATCTTCCGGCCTGACACGATCTGGGAGTACTGCGACTGAGAGACGCTGGTCCGGCCGGCGAATTGAGTCTGGGACCATCCGCGTGCCATGCGCTCGCGCTCGAGGATGGCCATAGTAAGAGCCTCTAGGCGGCCTTGCTCGGGTGCTGATCCTGTGGGCATCCCAGCAGTATGCCGTATGCACCCGGCAACTCTGAGCGAATCCTGGCAACCTGAGCCGCTCCCCCTTCGATTCTTAGCCGCCGTTCGAATCTAGAAGCATCTGTTCGGTTGTGGAAGAAACTGCGGCGTGGTGATTGCATATGCCCTGCCATATGCGTTAAGGTCTCACCCATGACCACCAAGCAACCACCGGCCACTCCGGCCGAGATGGTCGTGCAGGTACGCGCCGAGATGGCCCGGCAGCGGATCACACTCCCGCAGCTCGCCGACCGTCTGGGCGTGCCCTACCCGACCCTGTACGGACGATTCGCGAACGCCGACCGCCGGCTCCTGTACCGCGACCTCGCGCAGATCGCCGAGGCCCTCGGAGTCCCCCTCGCCACGCTGGAGGCCCGCGCCGAAGGGCGAGCGGCATGACTGCGACGGCCCTACGGGGCCAACCTTCAACCGACCCCCGGGGCGTGGACCGGGACACCAACGACACGACTAGCGAGGTAGAGGTGCGCCTACGCGAGGTACAGCGGGAGCTAATCGCAACTGGACACCGCGTGCGGTTCGCGAGACTGCGCGATCTCTACTGGCGCTGGCTCGAATCCGCGCAGACCGACTGGGACTTCGGGGCCTACGTCCTCGCCTACGCCGACCCGACCGGGGAGACGGCGACGGGACGGGCACTCAGGGCAGAGATCGCAAGGAGGAGCCGATGAGCCCCCAGCCGACGCAGTACGTCAGCCCGCAGCGCATCGCCCGCGACCTCGACGTCACCGACTCGTTCGTGCGGAAGGCCATGGACCGCGGCGACCTCCGCTGGGAGCGGATCGGGTCGATGCGCCGTGTCCCCCTCGCCGAATACCTCGCGTGGGTCGACACCCTGCGAGCCCCGGGCAAGAAGTAGCCCGGTTCCCGGCGGCACCTCGGGTGCTGTGAGCCCACGACTCGGCCGGGGTACGAGCCCCACCCGCTGCGAGGGGAAGCGCACGGGTGGGGCCACCCACTCTCTCCCCCATGAAGGGACCACCAGCCATGACCGCCAACTTCGCCCACCCCGGGCGCCGCGCCATCCGCGCCGTGGACGTCCCCGAGGCATGGGTGCCTCGCCTGACGCCGAACGGGAGCCGCTCGCTCGGCCCCGCCGCGTCCACCGCCCACGGCCGGTTCGCCCCCGACGACATCGAGGCGCTGAACGAGCAGGCCGTCGACCCCACACGCCCCTACCAGCCGAGGAGGGCACGATGACCCCCGACCTCAGCGCCGAGGACCGGGCCGCGATCCTCGCACCCGTCGAGCGGGTCGCCGCCGACCTGCCGCCCGAGACGGCCACCATCCGCTCCTGCCGACTGTGCGACGGCACGGGACACCGCAACGGCGACCGGTGCGACACCTGCGACAGCCAGGGCCGCTACCTGTGGGTTGAGACCCCGGTTCCGTGCGAGACGTGCCAGCAGACGGGCATGGTCCCCATCCTGCTCGGCCTCGACGCCGTCTCCTGCCTCGCCTGCCGCGGCTGGGGGTACGCCCTCGACTCGCGGATCGAGCGCCTGTCATGAGCGCCGTCCCCGACCCGGGCGGCGGATGGGACGACATCATCTGCCCGTACTGCGACGGCGACGGGATCGTCGAGGGCACCGAGGTCGAGGGCTTCCCGTACACGGCCACCTGCCCGTGCTGCCTCGGCGACGGGACCGTCTCCCGGGTCGTCGCCCGGTTCTGGACCATCGACGGCCGGGACGGGGTCGACCGATGAGCGACGAGATCCTCCAGTGCCACGGCGACTGCGAGCGCGCCCGGATCGTCGCCCGCTACATGCTGAGCAACCCGCACAGGCACGCCGACGGCCACCTGCACGTCACGTGCACGGGCGACCGGTGGTGCCAGATCGCCGACCACGACCCCACCGACGAGCGCCACCGCCCGCGCATCGGCTCACGATTCGACTGAGAGGACACCATGACCGACCAGGGTCTCTACGCGGCGCTCGTCGCCGTACAGTCCGAGATGCCGATCGTCCACAAGGGCGAGACGGCCGACACTGGGAAATTCCGCTACTCCTACGCCGACCTCGCCTCGATCTCGGCGGCCATCACTCCGATCCTGACCAAGCACGGCATCGCCTACGTGTGCCACCCGGCGCGATGCGACGACGGCAGCTACGAGCTGCAAGCGTCGATCATCCACACGTCGGGCGAGCGCATCGTCGGCGCCCTGCCGCTGTTCGGACGCACCCCGCAGGAGATCGGCTCCTCGATCACCTACGGGCGCCGCTACCTGCTCGGATGCCTCGTCGGGGTCATCACCGACAACGACGACGCGGCGACCGTGGGCGCCTACCGGGCGTCGGCCACCCGACCGCCGCGGATGCAGCCGGCCGAGCCTCAGCCGCCCGCACAGCCCGCCGACGACGGCACGCCGATGTCGGACACCACCCGCGCCGCGCTGTTTGCCACGCTCCACGAGAAGGGCATCGACGACGAGGACGAGCAGCGGTCGAGGATGTCGAAGTTCCTCGGCCGCCCCGTCGAGTCCCGCGGCGACCTGACCGAGGACGAGGCGCGGCGGATCATCCACGCCATCAAGGGCCGCTGACGTGATCGAGTTCACGATCCCCCGGTCGCTGGTGATGACGTCGAACCACCGCCTGCACTGGGCGGTCAAGGCGCGCCTCACCGGCGACCTGCGCCGCATCGCCGGATGGTACGGGCGACTCCCGACCGCTGAGAAGCCCTCGACGCTGCCCGTCCGGGCGGTCGTCACCTTCGGCTACCCGGACAGGCGGCGCAGGGATCACGCCAACCTCGCGCCGACGGTGAAGCCGATCATCGATGGCCTGGTCGACGCCGGGATTCTTCCAGACGACTCCACGCGCTACCCGTCCGGCGCCGATCCGCGCATCGCCTACGACGACACAGTCGCCGCCGGGAACGTGTCGGTGACCATCACCTTCGACCACGCCATGTGAGCGCGTGGGGCGGACTCGCGCCAACGTCCCCGCCCCACGCCTCCCCAACCACTCAGAAGGGAACACCATGCCTACCACACCGCTGCGCGCAGGCACAGAGCCCGCCGTGTTCGACGGCTCGTCCGTGATCGACGCGATGCACCACCTCGAGCTCATCCTCGACGGCCTCGCACCCGGCTCACCGTTCGACGCCGGACACCCGGACGTGCGAGAACTCGTCGACGCCGGACAGCTGCCGTCGAGCCTGCTGGGGACGCTGTTCTCGGCACTCCACCGGGCCGGACGCATCAAGCGCACCGACTGGCACCCCATGTCCCACGGGCACCGCAACGGTGGATCCGCGCACGTCTGGGTGGTCGTGGCATGAGCCGCCTCATCCTCGCCGCCACGGCCGGCCTGCTCGTCGCCATCCTCATCCTCGCCGTCGCCTTCATCGCCGGGCACCTGCCATCCGTCGCGCTGCTCGCAGCCGTCGGCATGGTCGGCTGGCTCGTCGGGGGAATCGTCCATCGGGGGCTCGCATGACTAATCCCTACTACGCCGACGAGTTCGTGACGCTGTACCACGGCGACTGCTTGGATGTCCGGGAATGGCTGGCCGCCGACGTGCTCGTCACCGATCCGCCGTATGGGACGCAGTTCAGCGCCGAGAATCCGAAGGGCGGCTATGGGCGTCGGCAGAACGCGGGCCTCGGCCCCGAAGGATTCACCATCGCCAACGATGGGACCACGGGCACACGAGACTCAGCCCTAGAGGAATGGGGCGGCAGGCCAGCGATCCTGTTCGGGTCGCCGCGACTCCCCGATCCGCCCGGCCAATGGGACGACCGACTCGTCTGGGACAAACAGCGACCGGGAATGAACGGCGGAGCCTTCCGCTACACGCACGAGGCAATCTACGCGCGCGGCATGGTCCGAGCGAACAACTCGACCTTCTCCATCCTGACCGCGTTCCCCGATCAGGCGGACCACATTCACGCCAAGCCCGTCCGGCTCATGTCGGTGCTCATCGTCACATGCCCACCGGGTGTGATTGCTGACCCGTTCGCGGGCTCGGGCTCAACGCTCGTCGCAGCCAAAGCCCTCGGCAGGCACGCAGTCGGCGTCGAGCTGGAAGAACGCTACTGCGAAATCGCAGCCCGCCGCCTCGCCCAAGACGTGCTCGACTTCGGGAGCGCATCATGACCGGCCAGCAGTGGGCCGACCTGCTCATCGGATGCATGGTCGCGATCATCCTCGTCCTGCTCGTCGGCGCGCTTGTCGTCGACGCAGGGCAACGCTGGCATCAGACCGCCAGACCCCGCCACGAGCATGAATGGGAACGGCTCGGACTGCTCACACGGCCCGACGGAAGCACCGTCTGGGGTGTCGTCGTCCAACGCTGCCAGACCTGCGGCAGGGAACGGGCAGTCACCAACGACGAGGTGCAGCCGTGATCGCCTGGGTTGCACTCATCGCCGTCGTCGCCGCCATCATCTACGCCGGCCGCTGGTGGGCCGAATTCTGGGGGAAGCCATGAAGCCAAGACTGCTCGACCTGTTCTGTGGTGCCGGCGGGGCTGCGCTTGGATACCACCGCGCCGGCTTCGATGTGGTGGGCGTCGACATCGCACCCCAGCCCAACTACCCGCTCAAGTTCATGCAGGGCGACGCGCTCGACTTCCTCGCCGACTGGGGAGACCAGTTCGACGCCATCCACGCCAGCCCACCATGCCAGCGGTACTCAACCATGACCGCCGACCCCGACCGTCACCCAGACCTGATCGAACCGGTCCGGGAACTGCTCGACGACATCGGCGCGCCGTACATCATCGAGAACGTGCCCGGCGCGCCACTCGCGCTCGGGTCAGCGCTGCTATGTGGTTCGATGTTCGGCCTCGGCGTGCGCCGGCACCGACTGTTCGAGGCGTCGAGCTTCCCCATCCCGACGCCGGAATGCCGCCACGCACGGCAGGGGACACCCGTCGGCGTCTACGGGCAGCACCCAGACCGGCGCCAACACCTACGCCCCGACGGCACCCAGCGCGGCACCAAAGCCCACAGCCTCGACGAAGGGCGGCGGGCAATGGGCATCGACTGGATGACCTGGCCCGAACTCGCCGAATCGATCCCGCCGGCCTACACCGAGCACGTCGGCTGGCAGCTTCGGCATCACCTCGAACGCCTCGCCGCATGACCTGGCAGACGATCCCGCTGTCCCCGTTCCATCACCTTCCCGGTCCGGACGGCCGCGCCCTATGCGGCCGCGCCGGACCACTCCGCACACCCAGCAGCCCGGCCGACCACTGCCCGGACTGCACCGAAAGGACACAGCCATGAGCGTTATCGAGCATGACCTCGGCGACATCACCGCCGACCTCAACCCCGACCAAATCACCCTCGCCCTCCGCCGACTCACCAGGCGAAACGCCCTGGATCTCGTCGCCGACTTGGGCCTCGACCAGTGCGTGCACTGCGAACGCCAGCGCACCATCGACGACCGCGGGGTCGAGCGGATCTGGCGCAAGGGGCGGTGGGGACGATGACCGGGCACCTGCCGACGATCGTCGTCGCCACCGCCCCTTGCGTGGGAAGCGCACCGGCACGTCCGCAACTGGGACGACGCCGACGGTCCACGACCCACCAGTGCCGAAGAACTGTGGCCGCTCCTGCGCAACGTCGACCATCTCGGCTGGGTCTCCAAGGCTGTACCGGTCGTCGAAGCACTCGACGCCGCCGGACTCATCATCAGGAACTGACCATGACCGTCATCGCTGGATTCCTGTGGGCCATCGCGATCGTCGCGATCGTCGCCCTCATCACCTACGACCACCGCTGGACCGAGTCCACGTGCCCGCTGTGCGGGTCCGTGTTCGTCGGCCCCCGCGGTCGACTGCCGTTCTGGTACGTCGGCCACGACTGCACTGAGAGGACACCATCATGATCATCAACGGCGTCGAAGTCGACGACGGTCTGGTCTACCGCGCCCTGCGCTACGCCGCCACGAAGTGCCCATGGGAGGTGACCCGCAAGGGCCGACTCCAACCGTGCATGAACGAGGCGATCGCACTCCGATTCTGGGTCGACGACTCGCGCCGGCCCCACGTGACCCCAGTCTGCCGCCGCCACATAGGCGACCAGGCCCACTCGGTCACCGTCACACAGATCCTCGACGCGCTCGCGGTGCCGTTCTGATGGCCGCGCCACGACTCATCATCTGCCCGCGCTGTCGCCAGCAGCGCCCGGTGCACGCCCGCGGACTGTGCGCGAGCTGCTACCGCACGGCCCTCGACGCTGGCGAGTTCGGCGAGTACCTCGTCGACACCCGCCGCAAGGCCCCGAAGCCGATCGGCACCGACTGGGCCGCTGACGGCCTGTGCACGCTCATCTCCGACTGGAACCCCCGCCGCTCCGACGGATGGCCTGGGATGACGGACGACCAGAAGCGGGCCACCTGCGTCCACTGCCCCGTGCAGGCCCAGTGCCGCTCCTACGGCCTCGAGCACGGCCCCGCGTCCGAAGTGACGGGCGGGCTCGTGCGAAGCAGCCAGGGGACGACGTGACCACGCACATGCACACCATCACCATCACCGTCCTCAAGCGACCCGGACGCCCGGCAAGGGCCCGGGTCGTTTGCGACTGCGCTC
>DAIESZ010000150.1 GCA_027346035.1 Propionibacteriaceae bacterium | reverse complement strand
TCGCCCCGCTTCGACAGGTGGGCGCCGACCGCGACGAAGACCGCGTCGAAGTGTCCCGCGCGCTGCTCCTCGATGAGGTCCTCGACCTTGTGGTTGTTGACGATCCTGACACCGAGATCGACGATCCGCTGCACCTCGGCGTCGAGCACGTCCCGGGGCAGCCGGTATTCGGGGATGCCGTAGCGCATCATGCCGCCGGGCAGGTCGGCCGAGTCGTGGATCTCGACCTCGTGGCCGAGCCGCGCGAGATGGTAGGCCGCCGACAGTCCCGACGGCCCGGCGCCGATGACCAGCACCCGGTAGCCGGTGTTGTTGCGCGGGTGATCGAACGACCAGCCCTTCTCGATCGCCTGGTCGCCGAGGTAGCGCTCGACCGAATGGATCGACACCGACGAATCGAGGTCCTGCCGGTTGCAGACCGACTCGCACGGGTGGTAGCAGACCCGGCCGTGGATCGCAGGGAACGGGTTGTCCCGGGTGAGCTGACGCCAGGCGCTCTCGTCCTCGCCGGCCTTGATGAGACGCAGCCACTCCTGGATGTTCTCCCCGGCCGGACAACCGGCGTTGCACGGCGGCAGCATGTCCATGTAGATGGGCATCCGGTTGCGGACCGGACCCACCCGGCCGAGGCCGACGGAGAGGTCGGGGAGTGCGGTGATATCGGGATGGTGCGTCATCGTGATCTCCTGTGGCGCGGCGGTCGGCGCGCTGGCGGCGCGGCGGCATCGCTTCTCCCGGGGAGAGTACGCCGACGGGTATCCCGCGACGGCAGGGGGGTCGGGTTAGGGGTTATTCCCTGGAGCCGGGGCCTCATCGGCGTCGACGATGGCGCGCTCGAGCCGTTCGAGCTTGCCGGTGATCTCGCCGGTGTGCGAGGGCCGGATGTCCGCCTTGAGCACCAGCGACACCCGGGGGCCGTAGGCGGCGACCGCGTCGGTGGCGTCCTTGATCACCCGGAAGCACTCGTCCCAGCTGCCCTCGATGGTCGTGAACATCGAGTCGGTGTGGTTGGGGAGGCCGGACGCCCGAACCACCCTCACGGCCGCCGCGACGGCGTCGTGCACCGAGCCGTCGGGGTGGTCGCCGCCCGACGGTGCGACCGAGAACGCGACCAGCATGGTTCCTCCTCAGGATCTGCCGGCGAATGCCGACGTGACGAACCTACCGCTGCGCTCCGACGACGGTGCGACCGTTCGGCGTCCCGTCCGACCCGTTCCCGCCGTCAGCCCCGAGATTCGCATGTCCTGCATGGATGTCGCCCCAGGCGAGCACGTCCAGGCAGGACGGGTACATCTTGGGGGAGGACGCTGGCGGGAGGTTCGGCTGCCAGCCTGCGGGGCCGCCCGGGTCCACCGGGTCAGCGGGGCCAGCGATGCTCCCCGGCGTCCACGATGCGTCGGATCGCCTGGAGCACGGCGGGCCATTCGTAGATGACCTGTTCCCATGACACGCGCAGGACGAGGTATCCGAGGGTGGTCAGCAGGAGGTCACGGCGCCGATCGGACCGGTAGGCATCCGGGCCCGAGTGGTGGGCGACGGAATCCGCCTCAATGACCAGACGGTCACCCACCAGCAGGTCGACGCGGCCGACGCCGTCGATGGCTACCTGCACCCGGACGCCGATCCGCAGTCCCTTGAGTCGTCGGCGCAGCAGTGACTCCGTGCCGCTCTGCGCCCAGTCGGTCTCCGCGAGCGACTCGTGGCCACGATTGGGGGCCCACCAGAGGGCGTCGGCGACGTCCTGCCGACGGATCAGGCCGGAGTCGAGTGCCGAGTCGACGGCCGCCACCAGATATTCGCGGCTCAGACAATTGGAGGCCGCCCGCAACGACAGGGCGACCGGATCGACGGCGACAACCGGAGCGGGGAGGCGGCGTGCGATCGAGCACTGATGAACACCGGCGTCGAGTCGCATCGTCTCGCGAGCCGGGCGCACGTGCGGGATGTCGCCACGGGGCACCCAGGCGCCGTGGAAGGCCAGGGCCGACACGCAGGTGAGCACCCCGCCCGCCGCAACCGCGGTCACGACGTCGTCGTCGGCGACGGGCAGCCGGTACCAGCCCCGCCGGACTCGCTGCAGCGCGCCCCCGGCCACGAGGGTGTCGAGAGCCTCGTGAGGATCTCCGCGGCGGCGCAGCAGCCTCGCGCTGACGACTCCTCCCGGGGCGGCGTAGCAGGGGCTCCCGGTGACGAACGCCTGCAGGGCGTCCGGACTCCAGACCGACGTGTGTGTCCTCACGCCCGGACTGTCTCGGTGGCGACTGCCTCACCGGCCGCGGATCCGCTCGCCTGTGGACAACCAGTTCCCTGCGGCTGCCCTGTGGACAACCGGCATCCAGGACCGCCGCCCGGAAAACCGGCTTCCCAGGGGCGGCGGGTGGATCAGGGGACCTCGCCGAACCGGCGTGGGGGCCGGCGACCCCCGAAATTCGCACGTCCTGCATGGATGTCGGCGTATATGACCACATCCATGCAGGACCAGCACAACTTGGGGGAGGACGCCGGCCGGGGGCGGTCAGGACGCCGGCGCAGCGAGTGTCACGACCGCGGTGCACTGGGCCATCACCTCGGGATCGTGGGTGATGACGAGCACCGGCACCGGCTCGTCCCCGAGGGCCCGCCAGAGGTCGGTCATCAGCGCGGCGGCGGTGTCGTGGTCGAGGTGCTCGGTTGGCTCGTCGAGGATCACCGCGCGGTAGCCGGTCTCGAGTCCGACCAGCACCCGGGCCAGCGCGACCCGGCGCGCCTCGCCGCCGCTCAGCGTGGCCCCCTGTTCCCCGACGACTCGGCCGGGTTCGAGGTCGAGCCCCGCCCGGCGCAACGCGTCGGCCACCTGCTCGGCGGTGGCGTCGCGGCGTCCGATGCGCACGTTTTCGGCGAGCGAGGTGGCGAAGATGTGGGCGTCCTGGGCGAGGTAGGCGATCCCGCCGGGGGCCG
Source organism: Propionibacteriaceae bacterium (assembly GCA_027346035.1). Lineage (GTDB taxonomy): Bacteria > Actinomycetota > Actinomycetes > Propionibacteriales > Propionibacteriaceae > JAJYQH01. Next base: position 653 of record DAIESZ010000150.1, on the reverse strand, counting down.
TGATCTGCCCGGACACAGCGGGGATCAGCCCCATGACCGTCGCGGCGACGGTGGTCTTGCCGATGCCCGAGGGTCCGGCGAGCGCCAGCCGCTCACCCGGGGCCACGCGCAGGCTGAGATTCCTCACCACCGGCTCGGCGCCGGGCCAGCCGGCGGTGAGATCGCTCACCTCGAGCACGCCGGACGCCGACCCCTCGCCGCCGAGCGGCTGGTCGCCGCGTCCGACCGGTGGGGCGTCGAGCACTTCGCGCACCCGGGTGAGGGCGGCGCGGGCGCGGGTGAGCACTTGGGCCGACTGGGTGAAACTCGCGAACACCTCGTGCAGGGCCAACGGGGTGAGCACCAGCACCGCGAGGTCGCGGGCCAGCAGGCGTCCCGCGGCGACCGCCTGCCCGCCGATCAGCAGGGACGCCGTCACGGCGATCCCGGCGGCGACGAGCTGGCCGGCGGTCGCCACCCCCCGGGACAGGGCGGCCCGGCGTTCGGCTCCGCGCAGCCGGGCGTCGATCGCGTCGAAGCGGGCGAGCTGGGCGGGCTGGACGCCGGCCATGACGATGTCGGTGGCGGCATGGGCGAGCTCGTCGGCCACCGCCGCGAGCCGTCCGCGTTCGGGTACGGTCGCGGCGTCGGCGGTGCGGCTGGCCACCTGGCTC
>DAIESZ010000203.1 GCA_027346035.1 Propionibacteriaceae bacterium | reverse complement strand
ACAGGACGTAGTCGATGAGTCGGTAGCTCCCGCCGAAGGGAACAGCCGGCTTCGCCCGATCTGCGGTGAGCGGCATCAGCCGCTTTCCTTCCCCGCCTGCCAGGACAATCGAGAGCACCTTTGGTCTGGACGCCATAGCCTCAACTTAGTGCCGCCACGGGCAGCACACAACGAATCTCGCGACTTCCGCGAGCCGTTCGATCCCCCTCCCGCATGCGGGTTTTCTGTGGAACGATGCGGCTATGCGCGTGTCGATCTTCACCCGTGAGTATCCCCCATCGATCTACGGCGGGGCGGGGGTGCACGTGGCCCAGCTCGTGCCCCAGCTGCGCAAGTTCATCCAGGTCGACGTGCAGTGCATGGGCGAGCCTCGCGAGGGGGCCACCGCGCACGCCGAGGACTTCCCACCCCACGCGAACGCCGCGCTGCGCACCTTCGGCGCCGACCTGTCGATGGTGGCCGCGATGCCCGAGGTCGACCTCGTGCATTCGCACACGTGGTATGCGAATCTCGGAGGGCATCTCGCCGGACTGTTCCACGACATCCCGCACGTCACCAGCGCCCACTCCCTCGAGCCGCAGCGACCATGGAAGCGCGAGCAGCTCGGCGGCGGATACGCCCTCTCGTCGTGGGCCGAACGCACCGCCTACGACGGCGCCGACGCGGTGATCGCCGTCAGCAAGGGCCAGCGGGCCGACGTTCTGAGCTGCTACCCCGAACTAGACCCCGACAAGGTGCACGTGGTTCTCAACGGGATCGATCCCGACGAGTTCCGGCCCGATCCGGGGACCGACGTGCTGCAGCAGATCGGCATGGATCCCGACAGGCCGTCGGTCGTGTTCGTCGGACGGATCACCCGCCAGAAGGGCCTCGTCCACCTCGTGCGCGCGGCCCAGTACCTCGACCCCGACACCCAGCTCATCCTGCTGGCGGGGGCCCCCGACACGCCCGAAATCGCCGCCGAGTTCAACGATGCCTTCGCTACCCTCGAACGGCGCCGCGGCGGGGGTGTCGTGTGGGTGCGGGAGATGCTGCCCCGCGCCAGCGTCCGCCAGGTGATGTCGCACGCGACCGTGTTCGCCTGCCCCTCGATCTACGAGCCGCTCGGCATCGTCAACCTCGAGGCGATGGCCACCGAGACCGCCGTCGTGGCCAGTGCGGTCGGCGGCATCCCCGAGGTCGTCGTCGACAACGAGACCGGATTCCTGGTGCCCTACGACGCCGCGCAGGCGTCCGACCCGGGGTTCGTCTCCGCATTCGAGCAGCGCTTCGCCGAGAGGATCAACGACCTCACCCGCGATCCCGCCCGGGCCGAGGCGTTCGGGAAGGCGGGGCGCCGGCGCTGCGTCGAGGAGTTCAGCTGGGAGAAGATCGCTCGTCAGACGATCGAGGTCTACCAGACGGCGATCGGGCGCCACCAGTCGGCCCGATGAGGCGCCCACACGTGCCGAAGGGCCGGCTCCCCGTTCGGGGCCGGCCCTTCGCGCTGCTGAGAAAGCTCGCCGTCAGCCGACGACGTCCTTGAGGCAGTTGAGCAACTCGGTGGCTTCCGCCGCGTTCAACTCCACCACGAGTCGACCTCCGCCGTCGACAGGGACGCGCATGATGATGCCGCGACCCTCCTTGGTGACTTCCATGGGTCCATCGCCGGTGCGGGGTTTCATAGCAGCCATTGCAGATTCCTCTTCCCTCCGACGACCTTCGCCAGACCTTGTGGCCCATTATTCCAAAATCGGGGAGTCAGTCCCAAGCTCCGACGCTGCGCGCCCGTTCGCGTCGGACCGCGTGGCGTCTCGGGCGGCTGTTGCGGCGTCGACCTGATCGGCGAGGCGCATCAGCAGTTCGTCGACCTGAGACATGGAATAACCCCGCGGAACGATGGCAAACCGGGTGTCGCGCACGTCGTCACCACTGAGCACTCCATCGGGGATACGCCCGGGGGGACGGTCGTCGATGAGCGGCGGCATCGCCCCCCACCGACCGCTGGCGACGACCGCCGCGGCGGCCATGACGACGATGATGAAACCGGCCAGGATCCATTCCACCCGCCCAGTCTAGTGAGAAGGAGGTATTCCGCCCTGCGCGCGCCGGACGCCGGTGACATGCTCGAGGGTTTCGCGGACGTCATCGGTGACGAGCACCATGTCGAGGTCGGTCGGGGAGATGTACGCATCGTTGAGGGTCGACGAGGCCATCCAGTCGAGCAGGCCCTGCCAGTACTCGCGCCCGAAGAGCACGATCGGGAAGCTGGTCACCTTGCCCGTCTGGGCGAGGGTGAGCGCCTCGAACAGCTCGTCGAACGTGCCGTAACCGCCCGGCATGACGACGAACCCCTGCGCGTACTTGAGGAACATCACCTTGCGGGCGAAGAAGTAGCGGAAGTTGATGCCCAGGTTGACGTGGGGGTTCATCGTGGTCTCGAACGGCAGCTCGATGCCGAGACCGATCGAGGTGCCCCCCGCGCGATTGGCGCCCCGGTTGGCGGCCTCCATGATTCCGGGACCCCCGCCGGTGATCACCGCGAAGCCCCGCTCGGCCAGTCCGCGCCCGATCGCCTGCGCGGCGACGTACATCGGGTGTCCCTTGGGGGTTCGGGCCGACCCGAACACGCTGATGGCCGGGCCGATCTCGGCCAGGGTGCCGAAGCCCTCGACGAACTCCGACTGGATGCGCATCACCCGCCACGGGTCGGCGTGCAGCCATCCGGTGTCACCCTTGGACGCCAGCAGCCGCTGGTCGGTGGTGGTCGGCTGCACCTGCCGTTCGGCCCGGAACGTCGGCCCCTGGATGACCCGGTGCTTCGAACGGTGCTTGCGCTTGCCCCGGCCTGCGGGGGCGTTGTCGACAGGGGCACCGCCCGGGCCCTCCGCTGCCGGCTGGTCGTCACTCACTCTCGCTCCTCAGGGTCTGTGCGGCCGCGGGTCGGCCGGTCACGCGCGTCCACTCAACCACCTGACCAGGGCGTCGCGGCAGGTGTACAGATCGCTGATCGGACAGAACTCGTCGTCGGCGTGCGCCTTGCCCGGGTCGGCGGGCCCGAAGTTGACGGCCGGGATGCCAAGGGAAGAGAAGCGGGCCACGTCCGTCCACCCGTACTTGGGCCGGGGACGCCCGCCCACGGCCGCCACGAACCGCTGCGCGGCGGGCCGCTCGAGACCGGGACGAGCCCCGGGCGACATGTCGGTGACCCGCAGGTCGACGCCCGGGAACAGCGACCGGACGTAGGCCTCGGCCTGTTCGGCCGACTTGTCGGGAGCGAACCGGTAGTTGATCTCGACGGTGGCCCGGTCCGGGATGACGTTGCCCGCCACTCCCCCGCTGATCCGCACCGCGTTGAGCCCCTCGCGGTACAGCAGTCCGTCGACCTCGATCTCGGCGTCGCGCCACTGCGCCAGTGTCGCGAGCACCGGTGCCAGGTCGTGCACGGCGTTGTGGCCGAGCCAGGCGCGGCCCGAATGGGCGGCGACCCCACGGGTCTCGACGACGCACCGCATGGTGCCCTGGCACCCGCCCTCGACCTGGGCCCCCGTGGGCTCCATCAGCACGGCGAACTGTCCGGCGAGCAGGTCGGGGCGTTCGCGCGCGACCCGGCCGAGCCCGTTGGCCGCGGCCTCGACCTCCTCGTGGTCGTAGAAGATCCAGGTGATGTCACGCGACGGAACGGCCAGTTCCGCCGCCACGCTGAGCATCACCGCGACGCCGCCCTTCATGTCGCACGTGCCCCGGCCATAGACGCGCCCGCTGGCATGGTCGACCCGGCTCGGCAGGTTGTCCTTGACCGGCACGGTGTCGAGGTGGCCGGCGATGACCACGCGCTCATCGCGACCGAGGTCGGTGCGGGCGATCACGGTGTCACCCACCCGCTCGACGCTCAGGTGGTCGCACCCGCGCAGGGACGCCTCGACCGCGTCGGCGAGAGGACCCTCGTGTCCACTCACCGACTCGATGTCGACAACGACGCGAAGCAGAGTCACCAGGTCGGCGGCGAGGTCGAGGCTCATGGGCGCCAGCCTAACCCGGGGCCGCCTCAGCGCCGGGTCGAGTCGTCGCGGATTTGCCTGGACAGGTCGGCCACCTGCCGCTGCAGTGCCGAGACCTGCTTGCCCAGCGCCTCGATCTGCGACTCGCCGCGGGCCGACACCCGCTCGACCAGCCAGGAGGCGACGGTTGCGGTGGTGAGACCGAGGACCGCGACGCCGCCGATCATCAGGGCCACGGCCACGATGCGGCCGGTGGCGGTGACCGGATAGCGATCCCCGTAGCCCACGGTGGTCATCGTCGCCATCGCCCACCAGAGAGCGTCGCCGAGGGACTTGATGTTCGCGTTGGGATCGGGCCGCTCGGCCTGGAGCACGGCCAGGGCGCCGCAGAAGGCGAAGAAGCTCGACCCGAGGACGACGTAGGTGGCCACCTTGCCGCGCAGGCTGTGGGCGGCGTTGCGGTTGAGCACCCGCAGCAGGGCGGCCAGGCGGACCAGCCGGAACGGATGCCACAACGGCAGCACCACCACGATGATGTCGTACCAGTGCTTGGTGACGTATTCGCGTCGCTTCGGGGCGAGGAAGACACGGACGAAGTAGTCGACCACGAACAGACTCCACGTGGCCCAGGCAAGCACCCCACAGAAACTCACCCACCGGGCGGGCAGGCGGGTGTCGATGATGGGCACGGCGAAGGCCACGAGGAACAGGGTCGCGGCGACAGTGAGCGGCCACTGCGTCTGCCGCTGCCACCACCTGAGCCGTTCCACGGAAGGGAAGGCTACTCCCCAGTGTTCATTCGCGTCCGCAGGGCGCTTCGGCGTCCCTTGTAGGATCACCTGCATGACCGACCCGCCCCGCCCCGCGTGGGGACATGGCCTGGCCACCATCCATCAGGCCTCCCGCACGGTGCTCGACACGTGGTATCCGCGCCCGGCGCTGGGTGCGCTCCCGCACGACGCCGTCCCCGACCCGGGGCTGGTCTCGGCGCAGCGCACCGACACCCTGCGTGGTGTCGAGGTGCGCGGTGTCACCACGGTCGTCGACCTCGACGCGCCGCCGGCGTCGACCCCCGACGCCTACCTGCGGCTGCACCTGCTGAGCCACCGCCTGGTGCGCCCGCGCACGATCAACCTCGACGGCATCTTCGGGATGCTGCCGAACGTCGCGTGGACCAGCGCCGGACCGTGTCCGGTCGAGAACTTCGAGGCTGTCCGGCTCGCCTTCCGCGCCGCGGGCGTCCCTCTCACGGTGCTGGGCATCGACAAGTTCCCCCGCATGGTCGACTACGTGGTCCCCGCCGGCGTGCGCATCGCGGACGCCGGCCGGGTGCGGCGCGGGGCGCACCTCGCCGAGGGTACGACCGTCATGCACGAGGGGTTCGTCAACTTCAACGCGGGCACCCTGGGGGCCTCGATGGTCGAGGGACGCATCTCGGCCGGTGTGGTTGTCGGCGCCGGCAGCGACATCGGCGGCGGGGCCTCGATCATGGGCACTCTGTCGGGCGGCGGCACCGAGGTCATCAGCGTCGGCGAGGGCTCCCTGCTGGGGGCCGAGAGCGGCATCGGCATCGCCCTGGGGGATCGTTGCGTCGTCGAGGCGGGGCTCTACGTCACCGCCGGCACCAAGGTCCGCCTGCCCGACGGCCGGGTGGTCAAGGCGGTCGAGCTCTCCGGAGCCGATGACCTGCTGTTCATCCGTGACTCCCAGTCGGGTGCGGTGCTCGCCCGTCCGCGCACCAGCGGCCCGATCCGGCTCAACGACGCGTTGCACGCGAACTGACATCCCCACCACCCGGATCCCGAAGATGGCCCGTCGTCGCAGACACCAGCAGCGGTCACTGCTGGCCCCTCTCGGCATCCTCACCGTGCTGGTGGCCGTCGTGGTCGTCCTCGGGGCCGTCGTCTGGCACCTCCTGACAGGTCGGCAGGTGCTGATGATCCCACCCTCCGAGCAGTGCATCGTCACGGTCGGGGCCACCACCGCCTCGCTCGACCCCGACCAGAGCGTCAACGCCGCGATCATCGTCGCCGAATCGCTCCGGCGCGGGCTGCCGCCCCGGGCCGCGTCGATCGCGCTGGCCACCGCCATGCAGGAGTCGGGCCTGCACAACCTCGACCACGGCGACCGGGATTCGGTCGGCCTGTTCCAGCAGCGGCCGTCGCAGGGGTGGGGTACGGCCGCGAACCTCATGGATCCGTGGTACGCGTCGGGGAAGTTCTACGACGCCCTGGTCAAGGTGGTGAACTGGCAGACCGGCGACATCAACAACGTCGCCCAGGCGGTGCAGCACAGCGGCGTCCCGAACGGCTACCAGAAGCACGTCGAGGCCGCGCGGGCGTTTGCCAGCGCGCTCACCGGCTATTCCCCGGCCGCGGTCTCGTGCGTGAGCCGGGCCACCCGACCCGGCAGCACCGGCGCCCTCGCCACGTTCCTGCACCGAGGGTTCCCGTCGCTGCACACCGCCGGTTCGGGCAGCACGCTCGAGGTGACCACCACCGACCAGCACACGCAGTGGGCGATCGCCCAACTCGCCATGATGAGCACCGGCAGCTACGGCGTGGACGCCGTCACCGTGGGGCAGCGGTCGTGGCACAACGACGGGAAGCACGTCGCCACCTGGGCCACCGCCACCACCCCCGCGGCCGGCGTGCGGATCACGGTGCGGGGCTGAGGAACCGGCCCTCGGCTCACTCGTCGGACGCAGGCTCCTCGATCAGCAGCGCCACTCCCCCGAAACCGGGCAGCGACACCGTGAAACCCCCGAGATCGTCGACGGTGGCGATGATCCGTGAGGTCGCCAGGTCACGCACCCCGCCCGCGGGAATCCGGTCCGACTGCACCCGGGCCTCCAGCTTGTCGGGCCCGAAGTTCAGCACGGTGACCTGAACGGCCCCGACCGCCAGCCGGTTGACCAGCACCAGCAACGACTTGGCGGGGACGTCGGGAACGTCGAGCAGGGCTCCGGTGGCGATCCCGTGCGTGCGGCGCACCTCGAGGATCCGGGACAGCCGCATCGCGAACGAATTGCTGTCGGCGAGTTGCTCGGACAGCGACCCGTAGAGACAGCGGGCCTTCGGCATGCCGGCGGCGGACGCCGACGCGTCCGGCGACCAGTCCATGAGGTCGTAGGCGCCGCGCTCGATCCAGCGGGTGTCGCCGTCGCGGATCAGCCCCCGCACCACGGACCGGTCGAGCGGCAGGGCCCCGACCAGATCCCACCCGGACAGCGCGAACACGCCCGGCTGGTAGGCGTTGTACATCGCGAGCAGCAGATGGGCGTCGGTGATGCGCCGCGCCTGGTCGTCGTCGATCTGCTCGAGGGCGGTGATCCCGAGGCTGGCCGCCACGAGCGAGGCGGTGGTGCAGGCGATCCCGTTCTGGGTGAACACCGCGTTGTACGGCCCGGCGTCCCCGGTGATGCGCTGACGCATCGTCCCGCGGATGCGCTCGGCCATGTCCTCACCGCGCACCTCCTCGTCCTCGAACGTGTAGACGTCGTCCCTGTGCCTGGTCGCGAAGTGCACGAGTTCGTAGGTGAGCTCGTCGTGGTTCTGCAGCGCGTGCACGAGGGATGCCTGGTCGATGCCGAGTTGCAACGCCTCGCGCAGCGCGAGCCGGAGGAACTCCGTGTCACCGGTGATCAGGGCGTAGTGGTATGCGGGGCGGGTGACGAAGTCGTACGACAGGTCCGGGCCGCGGCCGCCGGTGGCGAGGATGTCGTCGATCGTGAGGTTGAGCTCCTGGAAGGTGAATCCGCCGACCTTGCGGACCATCGAGCCGATCAGCTGGTTCGCGGCTTCCGACAGCGGATGCCCCTCTGACCAGGCGTGACCACCCGAGGTCGCCTTTTCGACCCCCAGGAACCCGTTGGCGTCCAGACGCAGGCCGCTCGAGCCGAGGTCGGTGAGCGAGTGCAGGGCGTCGCCGATCACCAGCCGCATGCCGGCGAACGTCGGGTCGAGCCAGTTGATCGACGGCTGGCCGTCCTTGAAGTAGTGCAGGTAGACCCACCGGTGCTCGACGCCGTCGGCGTCCAGGATGGGCGGGGTCGCGGACCAGTTCGTCTCCTTGACGCCCGGCTCATAGAAGATCACCCGTTGGAGCGCGCCGATGATGTAGCCCTCGTCGGCGAGGCGCCGCTCGGTGTCCGGGTCGAGATTGACGCAGTCGCGGCCTTCGGGCACGTCGGGGAGCAGCGGCCAGGCCTCCGGCGGGATGTCGATCATGTGGTAGATCCCGGGAAAGTCCTTGTGATTGAGCTCGGCCAGCCGGAAGTCGGCGCCCTTGCCGGTGTGGCCGGGCACGACGTCGTCGATGATGCTGCCGTTGTGAGCGGCGGCCGCCCCGCACATGGCCCGGAACTCGTCGTCGGTGCCGAACTGCGGGTCGATCGCCATGCTGATCCGGTCGAAGTGGCCGTCGATGCTCGGCGTGTGTTCCCACCCCTGGATGCCGCCGGCCATCTTGACCGGTCCGGTGTGAATGGCGTCGATCCCGATCCGGGCGAACGCCGTCCACAGGTTCTCGTCGGCCATCGCCGCGAGGAAGCTGGCGCCGCGCGGGGTGATGAGCGACAACGGGTAGGCCGTGTACCAGACCGACGCCTTGTCGAGCGCGGCCCGCGGATCGGGGGCGGCGAACGGGTTGGCCCACATGCTCGACTGGCCGGTGAGTTGCCTGGCCAGTTCGGTGGCGTCGCGCAGCATCGACTGGTCCTCGAGCCACCCGACGTATGCGGGGTTGGTGCCCACCGCTTCGAAGGGCGGGGCCATGATGCCGGATTCCTGCGGCCGCTTCTTGCTGCGCCGGGCCCTGGGTCGCAGTCGCGCCGGGCGCGCGGCGAAGCGTGCCTCGTCGTAGGTGACCTCGGGTTCGGGGCTCTCATGACCCATGGGGTCGTCGGGCTGCTGGTCGGCGATCTGGCTGCTGGTCACCGCGCCAGCCTAATAGCGCCACGCCATGATCCGCGGCCATGGTGGTCGCCCGCAGGGGCCTCGCTCAGGTCCGGCTCAGCCGAGCCGGGACGCCGCCGCGGCGATCCGCTCATCGGTGGCGGTGAGCGCGACCCGCACGTGCCGGCGTCCGGCCTCGCCGTAGAAGTCGCCGGGAGCGACGAGGATGCCGCGCTCGGCCAGCCAGTCGACGGTGGCCCGGCAGTCCTCTCCCCGGGTGGCCCACAGGTAGAGCGACCCCTCGGAGTGGTCGATCCGGAAACCGGCGCCGGCCAGGGCCTGCGCCAGGATCCGGCGGCGCGCGCGATAGCGCTCGCGCTGCTCGTCGACATGGGTCTGGTCGCCGAGCAGCACCCGCATCGCCTCCTGCACCGGGGCCGGCACCATCATGCCGAGGTGCTTGCTGGTCGCGACCAGTTCGCCCACGATGCCGGGATCACCGGCCACGAAACCCGCACGGTATCCGGCGAGGTTGGACCTCTTCGACAGGGAATGCAGCGCGAGGAGCCCGGTGGGGTCGCCGTCGTTGACGGCGGGGTCGAGCACGCTGACCGGCTCGGCGTCCCAGGCGAACTCCCCGTAGCATTCGTCGGCGGCGAGCACGGCTCCCACCGAGCGCGCGTAGCGCACCCAGGCGCGGGTCTGGTCGGCGGTGAGGATGCCGCCGTGCGGGTTGGCCGGGGAGTTGATCCAGATGAGGCCGGGCGTGCCCCGGACCGCGCCCGGATCGTCGCAGGCCTGCACGGACGCGTCGACCATTCGCGCACCGACCTCGTAGGTGGGGTAGGCGGTGGTCGGGATCACCACGAGATCCCCCGATCCGAGCCCCAGCAGCGTCGGGAGCCAGGCCACGGCCTCCTTCGTGCCGACGACCGGGTAGACGCCTTCGTGGGGCAGCTCGAGCGCGTGCCACCGGGAGACCAGATGATCGATGATCGCCTGGCGCAACCCCGGGGTTCCCCACACGGTCGGGTAGCCGTGCGCGTCGGACGCCGCGCACAGCGCGTCCCGCGCCAGGCGCGGCGTCGGGTCGACCGGGGTGCCGACCGACAGGTCGACCAGCCCCCCGGGATGGGCGCTGGCCGCAGCTTTCGCCGCGGCCAGCGTGTCCCAGGGGAAATCGGGCAGTTTCGCCGAAACCCTCACGGTCGTAGGGGGCTCACGCGCCCTGCGGCGGAAGGGCCTCGACGACCGGGTGGTCCTTGTCGATCGGGCCGAGCTTCGCGGCGCCGCCGGGCGAGCCGATCCCGTCGAAGAACTGGACGTTGACGTCGTAGTACTGCTGCTGGTCCTCGGGGACGTCGTCCTCGTAGAAGATCGCCTCAACCGGACAGACGGGTTCACACGCACCGCAGTCGACACACTCTTCGGGGTGGATGTAGAGCATGCGGTTGCCCTCGTAGATGCAGTCGACGGGGCACTCCTCGACACACGCGCGGTCCTTGACATCGACACACGGCTGCGCGATCACGTAGGTCACGGGGATCTCCTCCAGAGGCTCAGGTGGGACGGCAGTGGCACTCTACCCCCGCGCGGGCCGTGGTGGGATGCGCGACCAGCCCGTCACCCGCCTCGCCTGTCCCGGGGTGGACGCGCCGACCCTCAGCCGGCGCGGGTGGCCACCGCGTCGTCAGCCGAGGCGCGGGGGCGACAGCTGCGGCTGCCCGCCCAGTCCCACGACAGGTCGGCGATGAAACCGTAGTCGGCACCCAGGTCGGGGCGGGCCCGGACGAACTCCTTGAGCTCGTCGAGCGCCGGGGCGGTGCTGGCTCCGCCGGGACGCGAGATCGTCACCGCCGACACGACCGTGCCGAGCCGCAGCACGTCGGCGAGCGGAAGCCCGCCGATCAGGCCCGCGGCCAGCCCCGACGAGAACACGTCACCCGCGCCCCCCGTGTCGACCACCGGCCCGGGGATCGGCGGCACGTGGACGAACTCCCCCGTTCCGGCGTCCAGGGCCATGACGCCGCGGGCACCGAGGGTGATCACCGGAAGCGGCACCCTCTCGGCGAGGACCCGGATGGCCTCCTCGGGTGTGTCACGTCGGGTGTAGTGCAGCGCCTCGGTCTCGTTGGGGGTGAACACCTGACAGTGGTCGAGCTCGATGAGTTCGTCGAGTTGCCAGCGCCCGGAACCGTCCCACCCGGTGTCGCCGATGACCACGGTGCCGGCGTCGGCGGCGTTGCGCAGCCACGGCATCGGGAACGGCTGCAGGTGGGTGATCGCGACGCGGGCGCTCGGGTGGAAGTCGGCGCGCAGCATGCAGTCACCCGGGTGCGCGGTCTCGGAGGTGACCAGGGCGCGATCGTCGTCGTAGTTGAGCAGGACCGTCAGCGGGGTCTGCCAGCCCGTGTGCACCAGCGCGTGGCAGGTCTCGATGCCCTCCTCGTTGAGGGCGGCCAACGCGCCCACCGTCATCGGATCGTCGCCGACGTCGGCGGCCATGCAGACGCTGAGCCCGAGCCGGGCGGCCGCGATCGAGGAGTTCGCGATCCCGCCCGGCGTCTGGACGTAGGGCCCCACCCGGATCTCGTGACCGAGCCGCGGCCCGCCGCTGGGCAGGCCGGTGAAGGTCATGTCGGTGAAGAACAGTCCGCACGCCAGCAGGTCGAAGTGGGCGGCGTCGCGCATCACGAACCTCCCGAAGAGTCCGGCCCCGGCCACGAGACGGTGCGGCGCCCCGGCGTCGCGGCTCATGAGGCGATGTCTCGTGAGTGTCACCCTAAGTCCCCGGGGAGGTCGATGGCACGATGGGGTGCGTGATTCTCACGATTATCGGCGGCGGCGGCTTCCGCGTCCCCCTCGTGCACGCCGCGCTGCTCGCAGACGACCAGCCCGGCCGCGTCGAGGAACTGCACCTCTTCGACACCGACCCCGCCCGCCTGCGGGCCATCGCGGCGGTCTGCGCACAACAGGCCGCCGCCCACCCCCGGCCACTGCGGCTCAGCACGCACACCGACCTCGCCGAGGCGCTGCGCGGCGCCGACGTCGTGTTCTCCGCGATCCGCGTGGGCGGGCTCGCGGCCCGGGCGCACGACGAGGCGATCCCGCTGCGGCACGGCATCATCGGGCAGGAGACCGTCGGCGCCGGTGGCATCGCCTACGCCCTGCGGACCATTCCCGTGGCCCGCCGGATCGCCCGCATCATCCGACAGGTGGCGCCGGAGGCGTGGGTGATCAACTTCACCAATCCGGCGGGCGTGGTCACCGAGGCGCTCCACCCCGAACTCGGCGACCGGGTCATCGGCATCTGCGACTCCCCCGTGGGCCTCGGACGCCGGGCGGCGCGGGCTGCCGGCGTCGACGTCGAGCGGGCGGAGCTCGACTACGTCGGCCTCAACCACCTCGGGTGGCTCCGGGGGATCCGGGTCGACGGCCACGACGTGCTGCCGAGTCTCCTCGCCGACGCCGAACGGGTCGAAAGCTTCGAGGAGGGACGCCTGTTCGGCGCGCCCTGGCTCCGCACGCTCGGCGCACTGCCCAACGAGTACCTCCACCACTACTACTTCACCCGCGAGACGCTGGCCGCCGACGCCGCGGCCGCCCGGACCCGGGCCGAGGTGATCATCGAGCAGCAACGCGACTTCTACGGTGCCCCCGACCCGACCGCCCCGGAGGCGCTGGCCCGGTGGGAGCACACCCGGCTCGCCCGCGAACGCACCTACATGGCCACCAACCGTGAGGCGTCCGGGTCGTTCGAGCGCGACGAGACCGACCTCCAGGGTGGCGGCTACGACCAGGTGGCGCTCGCGATCGTGCACGCGATCGCCCACGACCGCCCGGCGCGGCTCATCCTCAACACCGCCAACGGGTCCCGGCTCGATGAACTCGACCCCGACGCCGTGATCGAGGCGCCCTGCCTGGTCGACGGGGCGGGGGTCCACCCCCTGCCGATCGACCCGCTGCCGGCCTACGCGGTGGGTCTGGTGACCGAGGTGAAGGCGGTCGAACGGATGACGCTGGCGGCGGCGGAGTCGGGCAGTCGCCGCAGCGCATGGCTCGCGATGGCCTGCCATCCGCTGGTCGACTCGGTGCGGGTCGCCCGCCAGGTGCTCGACGACCTGCTCGCCGTCGAGCCCGACCTCGACTATCTGCGCTGACCGGCGTCCGGCGGAGCCCATTCACAGGGGCTTCACAGGGGCTTCACACCCACTCCCCAGCGGGCACCGAGGAGTGCGGACCATCATGGAGGACGTTCGAACCCGCCACGAGGGCCCGACAGAGAGGTTGTGGCATGTATCCGATGGATCCCCATCACATGGACGGCGTCATGTACGGCAGTCAGGGTGCCTGGATGGCCCCACTGGTCGGTGGTTTCTTCACCATCTTCCTGCTGTTGACGTTGCTCGGCGCCTGGCAGATGTGGCGTCACCGCGACCAACTCGGGACAATGGCCGCCAGGGCCCGACTGGGCCGCCCGATGACCGCCGAGCACAAGGCGCGGGAGATCCTCGCGGAGCGGTTCGCCCGGGGAGAGATCGACTCCCAGGAGTTCATGGAGCGTTCGAGCATGCTCAACTGGACGCCGGGCGTCGAGCCGCCAGCTCAGGGCAAGAAGGGCTGACCGACGGGGCCAAGACCCCCGCGTGGATGCGGCCGCGGCGTACGACCTGACGGAATCCCGCGACAGGTCGTACGCCGTCGGCCATGTCGTACGCCGCGACAACTCGTCGGCCCGGGTCCCGGGGCCCGCACGGGTGGGGCGGTCGTCTGGTCAGGCCCCCACTTGGGCGTGCTCGGCGCCCGCGGGCAGTGACGAGAGGATGGCCTGGACGGTCGCCTTCGCGTCGCCGAAGCACATGGCCGAGTTCTCGTTGAAGAACAGCGGGTTCTGGACGCCTGCGTACCCCGCGTTCATCGACCGTTTGAACACGACGACCTGACGGGCCTCCCACACGTGCAGCACCGGCATGCCGGAGATCGGCGAGCCGGGCTCCATCGCGGCCGGGTTGACCGTGTCGTTCGCGCCGATGACCAGCACGACGTCGGTGTCCTTGAAGTCGTCGTTGATCTCGTCCATCTCGAGCACGATGTCGTAGGGCACGTGGGCCTCGGCGAGCAGCACGTTCATGTGCCCTGGGAGACGTCCGGCGACCGGGTGGATGGCGAACCGCACCGTGACGCCCCGCGCCTGGAGGGACGCGGTGAGTTCGGCCACCGGGTATTGCGCCTGAGCGACGGCCATGCCGTAGCCAGGGGCGATGATGACGCTGCGCGCGTCGGTGAGCAGTTCGGCCACGTCGGCCGCGGTCAACTCCCGGTAGTCGCCCATCTCGGTGTCGGCGGCAGCGGACGTGTCGTCGCCGAACCCGCCGAGGATGACCGAGATGAACGAGCGGTTCATCGCCCGGCACATGATGTAGGACAGGATCGCGCCGGAGGCGCCGACGAGGGCGCCGGTGACGATCAGCACAGGGATGTCGAGCATGAATCCGCTGAAGGCCGCGGCCCAGCCCGAGTAGGAGTTCAGCATCGAGATGACGACCGGCATGTCCGCCCCGCCGATCGCCGCCACGAGGTGGACGCCGAGCGCGAATGCGATGACCGTCATGAGCACGAGCGGGATGATGCTGTGCGACTGCATGAACCAGGCGCCGAGCAGCACCGACACGACCACCGCGCCGAGGTTGAGCCAGTTGCGACCCGGGAGTGTCAGCGGCTTGCTGGGGAATCGCCCGTTGAGCTTGCCCCAGGCGACGATCGAGCCGGTGAAGGTGACCGCACCGATGAACACCCCGAGGAAGACCTCGAACAGGTGGAAGGAGTCGGCGTGCGGGTTCTCGACGAAGCTGCCGAAGCCCACCAGGACGGCGGCCAGGCCTACGAAGCTGTGCAGCTGGGCGATCAGTTCGGGCATGCCGGTCATCTCCACCGTGCGCGCCTTCCAGATGCCGATGGTCGCGCCGATGGCCAGGGCGACGTAGAGCAGGATCGCCGACCACCACTGGGGATGGTCGACGCTGAGGTCGTCGTAGGCGATGACGAAGTTGGTCGCCACGACCGCGAAGACCATGCCGAGCATGCCGAACGCGTTGCCGCGCTTGGCGGTTTCGTGCCTGCTGAGCCCTGCCAGGGCGAGGATGAACATGACACCCGCCGCGATGTAGGTGGCGGAGATGAAGTTGTGCAGCATGTCAGTTGGCCTTCCGGAACATCGACAGCATCCGTTGGGTGACGGTGAACCCACCGAAGATATTGATACTGGCGAGCGTGACGGCGACGAACGCGATCATCTTCACCGTCCAATTGGGGCTGGCCAGCTGGCTCATGGCACCCACGATGATGATGCCGCTGATCGCGTTGGTGACGCTCATGAGCGGCGTGTGCAGGGCGTGCGTGACGTTCCAGACGACGTAGTAGCCGACCACGACGGCCAGCACGAACAGCCCGAACAGTGTCACGAAGTTCGAGGGCGCGAAGGTCAGCAGAGCGATGAACACGACCGCGCCGACTCCGACGACCGCGACCGGATACCACCACGGCCGGGCCGGGCCGGCCGGCTGGGGCACGGCCGGTGCGGGCGCCGGGGCGGCGGGAACCGGCAGGGCCGAGACCTGGATCGGCGGGGGCGGGAAGGTGACCTTTCCGTCGCGACTGACCGCCATGGTGCGCACGACCTCGTCGTCGAAATCGATGACCAGCTGTCCGTCCTTGCCGGGCGTCATGAGCTTGAGGGCGTTGACGAGGTTGGTGCCGTACAACTGCGAACTCTGCGCGGGCAGCCGGCTGGCGAGATCGGTGTAGCCGATGATCGTCACGCCGTTGTCCGTGACGTAACTCTCCCCCGGCCGGGTCAGCTCGCAGTTGCCGCCGCCCAGGGCCGCGAGGTCGACGATCACCGAGCCGGGCTTCATCGAGCGGACCATCTGGGCGGTGATGAGCAGGGGTGAACGGCGTCCGGGAATCGCCGCCGTGGTGATGATGATGTCGACGTCGCGCGCCTGCTGGGCGTACAACTCGGCCGCGCGAACCGCGTAGTCGGCACTCGCCTCCCTCGCGTATCCGTCGCTCGACACCCCCTGCCCGGAGCCCTCGACGTGCAGGAAGGTGGCGCCCATCGACTCGACCTGCTCGGCGGTCTCGGGGCGCACGTCGGTGGCCCGCACGATGGCCCCGAGAGCGTTGGCGGCGCCGATCGCGGCGAGCCCGGCGACGCCGGTGCCCGCGACCAGCACCTTCGCCGGGGGAACCTTGCCTGCGGCGGTGACCTGACCGGTGAAGAACCGGCCGAAGGCGTGCGCGGCCTCGACAACCGCCCGGTAACCGGAGATGTTGGCCATCGAGCTCAGAGCGTCGAGGCTCTGGGCGCGGCTGGTGCGCGGCACCATGTCCATGCTGAGGGCGGTAACGCCGCGGGCAGCCAACTCGGCCACCTGGTTGGGTTCCTGCCGGGGGTGCAGGAACGTGATGAGCACCGAGCCACGGTGCAGCTGGCCCGCCTGGGCGGGAGTGGGTTCGTTGACGGAGATGACGACGTCGCTCGCCCAGACCCGGGCCGCGTCGGACACCGTCGCACCGACCGCCTCGTAGGAGGCGTCGGGGAAACTGGACGCCGCGCCGGCTCCGTGCTCCATGACCACCTCGTAGCCGAGGTCGAGAAGCTGCTTCACCGTCGTGGGCGTCGCAGCGACCCTGCTGTCACCCGTCTCGTGGGGTACACCGATTCGCATGGGTTGAATCTAGCGACCGACTCCCCCTACGCCGATGCCGGGTGGGGTAAATACCCCACCCGGCACGTGTTGTTTTGTGAGAGCGCCCGACTCAGGCCTTCTGGGCGGCTTCCTGCTCGGCCTCCGCCTCGGCCTTGAGCTGGTCCATGTCAAGACCCTTGATCTGCTCGATCAGATAGTCGAGCTGCTTGCCGTTGATCGCACCCGCCTGGCGGAAGACGAGGTAGCCGTCGCGGAACGCCATCAGGGTCGGGATGCTGGTGATCTCCATGCCCGCGGCGAGATCGCGCTCCTCCTCGGTGTCGACCTTGCCGAACACGACACCGTCGTGACGCTCGCTGGCCTCACCGTAGATGGGTGCGAAGTACATGCACGGGCCGCACCACGATGCCCAGAAGTCCACGAGCACGACCGAACTGTCACGGATCGTGTCGCCGAAGGTATCGATGTTGAGGTCGACGGTAGCCATGTCTCTTCCTGTCCTGTCACAACGGGTCCGGCCGGACTCCGATGTACATGTGCCGATGGTTCGTTCGCGGTCGCCGGGTACAACGACGTCACCACCAAGACTATTCCCTACCCCCAGGGGTATATAACCCCGGGGTCACTCCGTCGGCTTCATCGCCACGATCCGCCGCATCGGGATCGGGATCCGCACCTCGCCCTCACGGGAAACCCCACGGGCCAGCCAGGTGGTGGCCCGGTCGAGCCGACGATCCTCGATCCCCGGCAGATACAGGGCCGACAGGAGCAGGTCGGCGTCCGCGTGCGACCGCACCGCGAACCGGTAGCGCTCGCGGTTGTCCTCGATCTTGCGCAGGCCCGATTCGGCGAGCACCTGGCG
>DAIESZ010000201.1 GCA_027346035.1 Propionibacteriaceae bacterium | reverse complement strand
GCCGCCCACACCATCGCGAACCCGACCACGATGTAGATGACGTAGTCGGTGGCCGATCCGAGGCTCAGGTAGCGGGCCAGCGCGAGGTAGGCCAGTTCACTGGCGATCGCCCGCTGCAGCATGAACGTCAGGGAGAACAGCAGCGCGCTGCGCAGGCCGGCCCGACTGGAGTATCCCCCCACCGCGTACGAGAAGTTGATCGGCCAGGTGTGCTCGTCGGGCGTGATGCCGTGCACCATGCCCAACAGCAGGGCGGTGCCGAGCACCGCCCACAACGCCATACCGATCTGGGGATCCCAGAGGTTCACATCGACTCCCTCCCCGACACCGGACATACCCGGCCCGGTATCAAAATTCCTCTACGGCCAGTGAACGCCGGGAACCCTGCCAAGAATTCCCGCCGCACCGAATTGTCTGCGCCGTGACGCCCACCGGAACCGGAACCGACGCCACGATCCGCCCGATCAGTCCTGCTCGAAGGCGATCACGCCGGTGGTGAGGTCGCAGCGCGCGAGCCGCACCACGACGTCCTCACCCAACGGCAGATCGTGGCCGGTGATCGGCCCCTCGATGGCCGGCTTCGACAGGGTCACCCTGCCACGGCGTCCCCGATCGTCGACCTCGACGATGACCCCGTCGAACGTCTCGCCGACGTGTCCCGACAGTTCCAGCGCCTCGACGAGGCCGACGATACCCCGCTCGAACCGGTGGGCCCGCTGGTCCGATTCGGCCATCTCGCCGGGAAGGCCGGGCAGCGCGTCGAGCACCCAGGAGGGGATCTCCGCACCCGCGCAGAGCCGCACGCAGACCTCCCCGACGTAGCGGTCGACAAGACGGCGCAGAGGCGCGGTGGCGTGGGCGTAGTCGGCCGCCAGCGCGGCGTGTTGGACGGCTGACGGCTCGGTGTCGGCCCCGATCACCGTGTAGCCGGCGCCGCGGAACAGCATCGTGCACGCGGTGAGCATCGCGAGATGCTCCGGCACCTGGGGGTCGAGCGAGCGCACGAATTCGGGGTACGACACCGAGTCCGACCAGGAGATGCGCAGGCTGCGAGCCACGTGCCGGAGATGGTCGCGCTCGACCTGCCGCGCGGGTGGCAGGGTGCGCAGGATCCCGACATCACCGTCGAGCATCAGCCGCGCGGCCGCCATGCCGGTCATCAGGCTGATCTGCGCGTTCCAACCCTCGACCGGTCGCGGCCGCCGGAACTGCGACACCCAGGTGTCCCCCTCGACCCGCACCTCCTGATCGGGCAGGTTGAGGCTGATCCCGCCACGGTCGGCCTCGACCTGCTCGCGCAGGCGCCCGACCTCGCGCAGCAGCACGAGCGACTCGCGGGCGGTACCGGCGTCCAGATCGCGCTGCACCTGCTCGTAGCTGAGCTTGGCCCGGTTGCGGATGCTGCCCCGCTCGACCGCCGCGGCGACGACCTCACCCGACGAGTCCAGATCCATCCGCCAGACAAGGGCGGGCCGGTCGTGCCCGTCGGCCAGCAGGCTGGCTGCCGACTCGCTCAGCACCGGCGGGTGCAGGGTGGCCGTCGCATCGGGCGCGTAGAACGTCTGCCCACGCCGGTGCGCCTCCCGGTCGACGGGCCCGCCGGCGCCCACCCACGCGGCCACGTCGGCGATGGCATACCAGACGCGGTAGCCGTTCCCCCGCCGCTCGAGGCACATGGCCTGATCGAGGTCCATCGACTCCGGCGGATCGATCGTGACGAACTCGAGCCCGGTACGGTCACGGCGTCCCGCGTCGCGAGCCGGTCCGGACGCCGCCACCGACCGGGCCGCCTCGATCACCTCCGGGGGGAACGAGCGCGGCACAGCGAGATCGGCACGCAGCCGTTCCACGCCCGCGGTCAAGGCCGACGGGACCGCTGCGAGCGAGAGCCGCCGCGTGCGCATGTGACCTCCAAGTGCTCCGGGACACCGACCGGCGCGCCCGGGCGGGGTTCAGCCGAGCCCGGATTCGGGGGTCCGGACGAGGATCCGGTCGCCCTCCTCGCAGCGGATGATCTCATCGGGTGCCGCCGCCGCGAAGCGGCGCAGGTCGGCGGCGTTGATCTCGAGCTGGCATCCCGAGCAGCGCTTGGCGCGCAGTTCGGCGGCGCCCGGGCCCCCGGCGCGGCCGCCGATCTTCTCGTAGAGCGCCACGAGGTCGGCGGGCAGGCCGTTGACGAGGGAAGCCCGAGCATCGGTCGCGGTGGCGATCTGAGCGTCGAGTTCGCGCAGTTGCTGGTCGCGGCTCGCGATCACCTCCCGGGCGCGGACGGTGATCTCGTCGCGGGCCGCCGCGAGACGATCGCGGTGTTCGGTCGCGTCCTCGACCTCCTGGAGGTGGTCGAGTTCCTGGTCCTCCAGCGTCGAGATGCGGGTGCCCAGGTGCTCGATCTCGTCGAGGAGCCCCCGCAGCGCCTTCGGATCGGTCACGGTCCCACCCTCGGCGCGGTCCCGGTCGCGGGCGAGGCGCTCACGGGCCGGGCCGAGGTCGGATTCGACCCGCCTCACCTCGCCCTCGGCGTCGGACAGCCTGGTCTCAGCCGAGACGAGCGCGTCGGCCGCCTGCACGTGGCGGGCCCGCAGGTCCGCGAGTTCCGCGATCTCGGGCAGCGTGTGCCGGCGGTGGGTCAGCCGTGCCAACTGTGTGTCGATCGCCACGAGTTCGAGAAGTCGCCGTTGCGCTGCCGGGTCGGCCTTCATGATGCTCCTCGCTGGGGTGACAGGTGCCGGTGGACGCCGCGGCGTCCGGGTGCAGCCTACTGGCCCGCCCCGCGGATCGAGCGGTCGACGGGGATGCGGCCGCGACAGCTCATGACGTGACCTCCCGAGCGCCACAGCTCCACCAGTCCGCGGTGCAGACGAGAGCCGGTGGGCAAGGTCGCGAGGAATCCGGGGTCGGCCGTGACGTCGGGACTCTCGGGTTCGATCCCGAAGCCGAAGAACAGCCCGCTGCGGTCGGAGCTGGTCGAGGCGACGATGTCCCAGCGCTGCTGGAAGTTCGCCATGTTCGACCCGGGCACGATGTGTGACAGCTGCGGGTCGAGCAGCCACGAGTCGCACTCGAAGTAACGGGGCGCCGGCTGCACCTCCGGGTAGTGGTCGGCGAAGAACGACACCGCCCACGCGAAGGCCGCGTCCACGTCGTCGGCCCTCAGCGGGCCGGTATCGGGGATGTGGACTCCATAGACGACGTCGCCGTCGGGTGATCGGGTGAGCTCGAACTGGAGCCTGCCGAGCCAGGCGAACCCGTCGGACCAGGCGTTCGCGAGCCATCCGCCGGTGGCGAGGCTGGCGACGCCGTGAACCCGTCGGCACACTCTCATCTGCTGGCCGAGGTCGGCCAGGGTGTGCCACGAGAGCGCGGGATCGATCCCCCGGCGCAGGTGTGCCGCGTGCACGTCGGGGGCGGTCAGCAGCAACGCGAACAGCGGCAGCACGCCGTGCCCGAGCCTGTTGTCGAGCCCGTCGTCGCCGTCGAACACCCCGCGCTCCCAGACGCCGAGCCAGTCGCCGATCCCGTCACGCAACCGGCCCGTGAGCACCCCGATCCGCTGGCGGTCGTCACCGGTGAGACCCTCGCGCCACCGACGGGTGGCCTCCTGGTCGTCGGCGTCGACCTCGAGCAGGTGCAGGATCCGCGCCAGTCGCATCTCGTCGAGGTCGTCGATCCCCATGCCCACGGGCAGGGGCCCGTCTCCACCACCGGGCGCTTCGTCATCCATGAGGGGAGCCTAAACCCCCGCGGCCTATGATCAGGTGGGCGGCAACGCCGATGCGACGCACATCCGGAGGTGAGCGATGGCCGGTGACGGCCCGACCAGTGACCAGGAACTCCCGAATCGGCAGACCCCCTTCTCGCGGGCGTTCCGCGAGTTCATTCCCCAGGGGTGGGCGCCCTACCCCACCGACCCGCCCGAGGCGCTCCCCGCGGCGGAGGCGGCAGCC
>DAIESZ010000176.1 GCA_027346035.1 Propionibacteriaceae bacterium | reverse complement strand
GTTCCTCATCCCTGTGCCGTGGTGGGGGCCGGTGCTGTCACCCGTGCTCATCGCCGTGTTGATGGTCGTCGGCGGGGCCCGCGCGGTGCGACTCGACGAGCGTGGCGTCCGGGTGCGAGCGGCCACCGCGGACGCCGCCCTGCTCGGGTGCGGGGCACTGCTCATGCTCGTCGCGTTCATGTGGGACTCCCTGCGCGCGCTCCCCGCCAGCCCGGCGCAACTGGCCCGGGTCGCACCGACCCCGTTCCTGTGGCCGGTCTATCTCGTGGGGCTCGGGGCCTCAGCGGCGTCGGTGTGGCGGATGACGCTCGCACGCACGCCGGAGCGCCGGGCCGCCCCCGTTCAGCCGGCGGCGTCCGGCTCGCTCCTGCCGATCGATGAGTAGGTGAGCAGGAACGGCCCGAGATCGAAGGGGCCGCCGTCGAGGGTGCCGGCCGAGCGCTGGAAGTTGAGCGACCCGTCCCACGCGTCGGGGAACGTGCTCATGTTCGCGGCGAAGTTGAGCTCGTCGACCGCGATGTCGAGCCACTCGACGAACCCGGCATCGTCCCGGATCGGCGGGCGTTCGGAGATCCGGGCATCGAAACGGTCGTCGCGCTGCCCCCCGGCATAGGCCCACGGCTGGCCCAGCGTGTCCCGGATCCTGGCCGCGGTCTCGGCGAAGCCCTCCCCGGGGTCCCAGACGTGATCGGCCGCGGCGTCCTGGAAGGCCCGGTGCACACGCTCCGCGAGGTCGCCGGGGCACGGCGCGAGGCTCACCACATTGGGCAGGTTGCCCTGACACAGCCGGTCCATGCCGTCGCGCAGTGCCTCGTCCAGTTCATCATCGGTCTCGCAGGGGCCGAGGTCGACGTACTGCGGCAGGAACGGGTGCCGCATCAACCACAGCAGCCGGACGCGCCCGGTCGTGGGATCGCGGCGCAACTCGAGCGTCGACAGGGTCGGGCCCATCGGATTGAACCACCCCACCACGATGAGCACGGCCAGCTGCTGCCACCACAACAGGCGCCGGTCCGCGGCGTCCTCGTGCGGCCGCCAGATCTCGGTGAGCGCCCGGCCGCCCTGGCCGAGGGGGCCGATCACCGTCCCCAGGGTCGCATCGATGTCACCGGGTGCGGGTGCCCCGGATACGGCCTCCCAGTCGGCATCCATCGCCCAGGCGAGCGCGTCGGACGACGTCGAGGTGATGCTCCAGAGGAGGTCGGCCGTGTGTCCCCCGAACGACTGCAGCTGCTCGTAACTGCGCAGTTCGTCGGTGGTGGCCCACTGCCGGTAGACCAGCGCGTCGCCGTCACTCACCCAGGCGCCGAGAAGGCTGCTGACCGGATCGTCGTACAGCCGCCACGCCCCGACGCTCGCCGCGGAAGCATGCACCCCGCCTGGCACCAAGGGCAGCACGACGTCGGTGCGCCACGCCGAACCGAGCAGCCGATGCACGTCGAACGCGGCGCGCAGGACACTCGCCGCGTGCTCACCGTCGGGCCGCAGCGTGGTGATGGTGAAGCCACCGTCGTCGACCTCGCTGCGGTCGGCGGCGTCGCCCATCCGGCCGACGAACAGACGGGCCATGTCGTCGAGCGAGCCGAACCGGTAGGGCACTGGGTCGAAGACCCATTCGGGACGTTCCCGTATCGCGGTGGGGAGGTAGGCGAGCGCGTCGGGAACGACGCGCGGCTCGTCGTGACCCCCCGGGGCCGAGAACGCCGGCGTCCCGCCGAGCACCCGGGCCAGGTCGTCGACGATCGTGTCGCAGAACCAGCCCGCCAGCTTCGCCCCGTTGGCGAAGCGCAGCAGGTACCGGTCCCAGTCGATCGGCGCGGACACCGCCGCGATCGCGCTGAGCGTGGCATTCGCCGGGTCGACCACGAACGACCACCCGCACGCGAACTCGTTCAGCCGAAGGCACATCCATGCGGCGAGATCGCGCCGGGTGATCCCCTGGACCACCGGCATCCGCCAGCGCCACTTGAGGTGGCCGCCGGCGATCTCGTCCACGGCGACGTGCTGGCCCAGCCGACCGGGCCAGTAGGAGAAGCCGCGCTCGTCGTCCTGCAGCCAGTCGGCGTCCGGCCAGAGGAAGCCGTCACAGAAGTACCGCACCCAGTCGCGCCGCTGCGTCAGTTCCTCATCACCCGATTCGTCCACCCGTGCGAGGTTAGCGGCCGCCGGGCCGGATGTCCTCGGCCTCGGTGCGCGGGGATCCCCACTGCCACCCGCCCCGGCGGGACGGGGTGAACAGGTCGGTGGCGCCGAGCGGCGCGCCCACGGTCACCGGACCGCCCTCGCACACCTGGCAGCCCAGGGCATCGACCAGCATCGCCCGGTGCGTCTCCCACACGAGGGACGCCGTGATCGATCCACTGGTCCACGGACCACCCTGCTGCACGCACCAGCCGTCGACCCCGCCACGCAGCGGGCATCCCGTGCGGGCCGGCGCGATCCGCACCGGAACCGGGACCCCGTTCGAGGGCAGTTCGACGCCCGCTCTGGTCACCACCGGAGCCAGGCCGTCGGCGTCCCAGCGGAGCACGAGGTCCTGGCCGTGACGACGGGCCAGGTCGCACACCTCATCGGTGTCCGCGCCCCGGATCACCACGCCCTCCTCCACCCACTGGCGCCCCGGATCGAACGTGGTGGCCGGGCTCCACACCCAGTGCTGAATGTCGAGCCGGCCGATCAACCGGCGCAGTGTCTCGGCGTTGTCGGCCCGCGTGCTCGGACGCCCGAACGCGTGCTGCCCCGACACCACGAACACGGTGGCCGCCTCGGCGCCGAACACCGCCAAACGTGCGTCCGAGACGGTGCCTGGCGCCGGCTCCACATCGACGACCCGCCCGCCGGGCCCGTCGGGCCACACCCGCACCCAGTTCGACCGGTACGACTCCGCCACCGGGACACTCGGCGGATGCCGCAGCAACCCCGACTCGTCACCACGCGCGGGTGGCGGCTCCACAACGAACTGGTCGTCCGGCCGCCGACGCGGCCCTGCAGGAAATGTGTGCGCAGACATGCGACGTCTCCTCGTGCCGGGCCCCGCCCAGAACGAGGCCGCTTGACCCCGACGCCACGCCGGAGGCCAGGTCTTCCTCGGAAGGCACCGGAGCGGCCCCGGTTGCCGCGCGACCACTCCGAGGGGTTGCGGCCGCGACTCTTGACCTGCCCTCAGATTGGCACACCCGCCGACGCGGCGTCCACACCATTGCCTGGACGTCCGAGCCGACCGGACGCCGGCGGCCCAAGCGCCGGGCGCAGACCGGTTCAGGGTCGACATCAACCCCGAAGTGGACGCGCTTACCCTGCCCGCTCTGGGAACTGCCCCTCGGCCCTGATCCGCTTGTTCAGCTCGGCGAGGTAGAGGTCTTCGTCGAAGTCGAGGGGAACCTCCCGGCCGAGCCAGCTCGACAGGTGGATCGCGTTCGCGAGCCGCACGCCGTTGATGCCGTCTGAGCCGGGCGCGAGCAGCGGGGTGCCGTCGAGGATGTTCGCCGCGAAGTTCTCCAGCACGCCGGAATGCTGGGCACCCCAGGCCGAGTCGAACTCGATGACCTCCTGCGAGTAGTACCTCGCGGGGTCCAACTGGCCCATGAACAGCTTGCGCACGTCCTCCATCGCCATCGAGTCCGAGAGCTCGCGCTCGTCGGTCACCAGACGCGTCACGGTGGCGGACCTGGACCCGTCGACGACGATCTTGCCCTTGTCGCCCAGGATCTCGAAACGGTCGGTGCCGACGAGATCGTGGACGGCGGTCACGAAGGTGCCGGTGGCGCCATCGCCGTAGTCGACCACCGCGGTGACCTCGTCCTCGACGGCGATGTTCCGGCGGAACCCGTAGGCCACCTTGGAGTAGACCGACTTCGGGACGCCGCAGATCCACTGCCAGAGGTCGAGTTGGTGCGGAGCCTGGTTGACCAGGACGCCGCCACCCTCCCCACCCCAGGTGGCTCGCCAGGCGGACTGCTCGTAGTAGCCCTGGGGCCGCCACCAGGTCGTGATGATCCAGCTCGTGCGCCGGATCTTCCCGATCTCGCCGGCGTCGACGATCTCCTTGATGCGCTGGTAGAGGGGGTTGTTGCGCTGGTTGAACATGATCCCGAAGGTCAGCTCGGGGTGCCGGGCGGCGAACTCGTTGAGCTCGCGGACCTGCCTGGTGTACACGCCGGCCGGCTTCTCCACGAGCGCGTGGATGCCCGCGGCGAGGGCGGCGATGCCGATCTCCGGGTGCAGGTAGTGCGGCACCGTCGTCACCACGGCGTCGACCTCGCCGCCGGCGAGCAGGGACTGGTAGTCCCGATACACGGGCACGCCGTACTCCGTCGCGCCCACCTCCCGCCTGGCGGGATCGATGTCGGCGATCGCGCCGAGCGCCATGTGGGGGACCAGGCCGTCCGTGATGAACTTGGCGTACATCGACCCCTGCGTCCCCAGGCCGATGATGCCGAGCCTCACGTGGTCGTGCGACATTGGCTGTGCTCCGTTCGTTCGTGGACCCGGTCCGCGAGTCCTCGTCAACTGATCATTTCTGCCGAGACTCCCGGCTGCTGTGCCCGGCGGCGGCATCCCCCAACACTGTGCCCCACTCCCCCGGCAGCCAAGCGGTTTCCACAAGTTGCCCAACACGTGGGTCCGGCCTTGTCGAAAGCTCATCGAGCTCCGAGGATGGGCGAGGCAACATGTGGCAACTCGTGGCCACCCGCCGGGAGCCGCACGAGGGTAGACACATCCATCGACCACGCTCGGCGAGGAGCCGCACCCATGTGGACACTTTCGGGATTCTCCGACGAGATCTCACCCGACCTCGAGGAGCAGGTCTCGCTCGTCACGAAGCTCGGAATGTCGTACGTCGAGTTCCGCAGTGCCTGGGGAATCAACGTGCTCGACCTCGACGACGACCAGCTCGCCCGGGCAGCTGAGGTGCTCGACACGCACGGGGTGCAGGTGTCGAGCATCGGATCCCCCATCGGGAAGATCTTCATCGACGAGGACTTCACGGAGCACCTTCGCCGGGCCCGCCACGCCGTCGAGGTCGCGCACCGCTTGGGCGCACCCTACGTCCGGATCTTCTCCTTCTTCATCCGCCCGGCCCAGGACCCGGACGACTCCCGCGACGAGGTCCTCCGCCGTATGCGGGCGCTGGCGGACGTGGCCGAAGAGGGCGGCGTCGTCTTCCTGCACGAGAACGAGAAGGAGATCTACGGCGACATCCCACGGCGCTGCGTCGACATCCTGGAGTCCGTGGGCTCACCGAATCTGCGAGCCGCCTGGGACGCCGCCAACTTCGTCCAGGTCGGCGTCCACCCCTTCTCCGAGGGGTTCGCCGCGATCCGGCCGCACCTGGAGTACGTCCAGATCAAGGACGCCCACCTGAGCACCGGCGAGGTGGTGCCCGCGGGCCGCGGCGACGGTGAGGTCGTGGAGACGATTCGCGCGCTGCGCCGCGACGGTTTCGACGGCTTCTTCTCCCTCGAGCCGCACCTGTCGCAGACGCACAGCCTCGGCGGGTTCTCGGGCCCGGAACTGTTCACCGAGGCGTGGCGGGCGTTCACCACCCTGCTGGACGCCGAGGGCATCGAGTACCGCTGACGCCTCCGGCAGCGCAGCCGACCTCACCCCCGACAGAGAGCCACCCATGACCACAGCAGCGATCATCGGATGCGGAGACGTCTCCGTCGTCCACGGCGAGGCCATCGAGGCGCTGACCGGCATCCAGCTGGTCGCCGTGTGCGACACCCAGCCCGCCGCCCTGGAGGCGGCCGTGGCCCGATACGGCGTTCCGGGCTTCGCCGATCACCGCGCCCTGCTCGCGTCGCCGCAGCGCCCCGACGTCGTGCACATCTGCACCCCCCACCACGAGCACGTCCCGGTGGCGCTGGACTGCCTGGCCGCCGGGGTGCATGTGCTGACCGAGAAGCCACTGGCCAGCACCATCAACGACGCCGAGTTGCTGATCGAGGCGGCCGAAGCGAGCGCGGCGCGTGTCGGCGTGTGCTTCCAGAACAGGTACAACGCCACCTCGCAGGCGGCCCGCCGACTCCTGGATTCGGGAGAGTTGGGAGCCGTTCTCGGCGCCACCGCCACGGTGATGTGGACCCGAACCGCCGACTACTACCGCGCGAAGCCGTGGCGCGGACGCTGGGCGAGTGCCGGCGGCGGACTGTTGATCAACCAGGCCATCCACACCCTCGACCTGGTGCAGTGGCTCGTCGGTGACGTCGTCGACGTATCCGGCCACGCGTCGACCAGGGTCTACGGCGAGGTCATCGAGGTCGAGGACACCGCCGAGATGCTGCTGACCCATCGGGGAGGCGCACGCAGCATCGTCTACGGCTCGCTGGCCAACGTCGTCGACGCCCCGGTCACCATCGACATCACCGCCGAGCGAGGAAGCCTGTCCATCCGGGGCGACCTGACCGTCACCCACGCCGACGGCCGGGTCGAGGTCGTGCCCGAGCGTCGGGCCTCCTCGGCCGGCCGGTCCTACTGGGGCGTCTCCCACGAGATGCTCATCGGGGACTTCTACGCCCGGCTGGGCGACGACGCCCCCTTCTGGATCAGCCCGCGCGAGGCGGTCAAGTCCCTGCGCATCCTCAAGGACGTCTACGCCCAGAGCGGGCTCGACCAGCCGCCGTTGAGCGCCCCCGCCCGTTGACCCTGTACACCCACCATCCGGACAAGTGGTCCGGGTGATCCCATCCCGCGAAGGAGCGTTCATGGCGAAGATCGGCGTCCAGATGATGATGCTGAAGAACAAGGTCGACAAGGACGGGCCCTACGAGGTGCTCCGGCACCTGCGCGAGTCGGGCTTCACCACCGTCGAGGTGTCCCAGATACCGATGACCCCGGAGAACGTGACCGAGATGCGCCGTGCCAAGGACGAACTCGGCACCGACTTCGGCGCCCTGTCCGCCGGCCTGGGCGGCGGGCCGAACGACTCCCTGCTGGAGCACTTCGACAAGATCGTCGGCGACGCCCGGCGTCTGGGATCCTCCCGGATACGCATCGGCATGATGCCGTTCTCGGCGATGGAATCCCACGAAGCCCTGCTGGATTTCTGCCGTCAGGCCGAGGACATCGCCACGCGACTGGCCGGCGAGGGGATCACGCTCTACTACCACAACCACCACATCGAGTTCGCCAGGCGTGAGGGCAGCACCCTGCTCGACATCATCCGGGCCGAGGCCCCGACGATGCGGCTGGAGATCGACGTGCACTGGGTGCAACGCGGCGGCAAGGATCCCGTCCGAACGCTGGCGAAGTACGCCGGGCTGGTGGATCTCGTCCACCTGAAGGACTACCGCATCGGCGAGCTGGACCCGTCCGTTTTCGAAGCTCTCCGCAACGGTGACCACGCCCGGTTCACGCAGGCATTCGCCGGGGTGGTGGAGTTCGGGGAGGTCGGCGAGGGCAACCTCGAATGGGCCGAGATCATCGACCGGGCCGTCGAGTCCGGCGCGCAGTACCTGTTCATCGAACAGGACCAGCAGTACGGTCGCGACCCGTACGACTGCCTGAAGACCTCTCGCGACAACCTGGTGGCGCTCGGCTATCGGAGCCTGCTGTAACGCGGCGACGGCCACAACGGTCGGCGCGGCGTGGGTTCGCGCAATCCACGATCCCTCCATCGGGAGCGGCTCGCCATGGGCCCCGGCCACTCGCGGCGTACGACCCGGCCGGATTCCGCGACATCTCGTACGCCGTTGGCGCTCTCGTACGCCGCGGGACCCGGGTGGACGTCGAAGGCGGCGCGGCGCCATTCGCGTCGGCAGCGCCTAGAGTGGGGGCGGACCACACGTCGCAGGGAGACCACGGATGCCCGGGCAGGAAACAGCTCGTCGGGCGATCATCTCGCCCTTGAGCATCAGCGGTCTGCGGGTCAGCTACGGGCCCGTGACCGCGGTCACCGGCCTCGACCTCGACCTGGAGCCCGGTGAGGTGTTCGGGCTCCTGGGCCCCAACGGGGCCGGCAAGACCAGCACCCTGAGCGCGATCGAGGGCCTGCTCCGCCCGGACGCGGGTTCGGTGACGATCGCCGGCATCGACGCTCTCCACCAGCCGGCCAGGGCGCGGGCCCACATCGGCGTCCAACTGCAGACGACGAGCTTCTCTCCCGAACTGCGTCTGGTCGATATCGTGCAGCTGTTCGCCGGTCTGCACGGGCTTCGTCTCAGCAGCGCCGATGTCGTCCAGCGTCTCGCCTCGATGGATCTGGCCGGGGAGGCCCGGCGCGCCTACCGCCAACTCTCCGGCGGCCAGCAACAGCGGCTCTCGCTGCTGGTGGCCACCCTGCATCAGCCCGCGCTCCTGCTGCTGGACGAGCCGACCGCCGGGCTCGACCCCCAGGCCAGACGGCAGCTGTGGGATCGCATCTCCGACCTGCGGGGCCAGGGCGGCACTGTGCTGCTGACCACCCATTCGATGGAGGAGGCGGCGGCGGTCTGCGACCGGGTGGCGATCATCGATCACGGCGACCTGCTGGTGCTGGATTCGCCGGCCAGTCTGCTGTCCCGCTTCGCCGACGACCCGCGAGTGCGCAAGGTCGCCCACGGCCAGATCACCCTCGACGACGTGTTCATCGGATTGACGGGGAGCCATGTCCGCGACTGAGATTCGGCCACTGACGCTGACCACCAGCCCGGTACGCCAGCTGGGCGTCCTTCTCACCGCCGACGTCCTGGTGCAGATCCGCAACGCTCGCGTGCTGGTGATCACGCTCATCGTGCCCGTGGTGTTGCTTGTCGGGATCGGCCACAACCAGCGGGCGCAGATGCCCACGAACGTGCGTCTCGCCCTCGCGCTCATGCTCGGCACCGCGATGCTGACCGTGATCACCTACCCGTCCACGCTGGCCCGCGACCGCGAACTCGGCGTGCTGCAGCGGCTGCGCGTGGCCCCCGTGCCCAGTTGGCTGATCCTGGTCAGCCGGTTGATCATCCAGGTGTGCGCCGTCCTGATCCTGTGCCTGGTCCTGATGCTGGTCGGTGGGTTCGCCCTGCACCTGAACTTCCGCCCCGCCGAATACCTGTGGACACTGCTCACCGTGCTGCTCGGCTCGGCCCTGTATCTCGGCGCCGGCCAGGCGGTCGTGGCACTCGTGTACAGCCCCGAGACCGTGCGGGCCACCTCCGCCCTGGTGGGTGTCGGCCTCATCCTGCTCGGCGTGTTCGGCCAAACGCCCCTGCTCGGCTCCACCTTCGAGACGATCGCCCGCTGGTCACCGGGCGGTGCGTATGCGGACCTGCTGGCCGCGGCCACCGCGGGTGGCGCGTGGACGGGCAGCCTGGCGGCCAGCCTGGCAGTCTGCATCGCCTATACCGCGGTGTTCGCCGTCATCGGCGTCCGGTGGTTCGGCTGGACGCGCCCCTGAACCCGATCGGGGATGCCCGGGGGATCAGGAGAAGATCGTCAGCAGGTCGGCCACCTGATGACCGGCCTCGGCGGGGTGCCGGAACGGCCGGTCCGGGTGCACGACGTACGTGTTGCGGCGTCCGACGCGCGTGCGCGTGACGTATCCGGCGTCCTCGAGATCACTGATGATCGAGCCTGCCGCGCGCTCGGTGATACCGGCGCGCTCGGCGAGGTCGCGCAGGCGCGAGTCGGGGTGCGCGGCGATGAGGAGCAGCAGCCGACCGTGGTTGGTGAGCAGGGTCCACGAGCGTGCGGAAGCCGGAGGGAGGGAGCTGTCGGCGCTGTTCACCCTCTCATCGTCTCGCACCCACAGTGGAGAGCCAATACCGGAACTTGAATTCGTGTATTGTGCATCCCATGTCGAGTCTCCGCCTGGTCCGGACCCTGCTGATCCTGCTCGCACTCACGGCGCTCGCCGTCCTCCCGCTCGCCCTGCGCGAACCCCCCCGCCTGATCTGGGGGATGCTCGACCTCGGACCGCTCGGCCCGGCCGCGGTCGGCGTCGCCGTC
The DNA here is from genome assembly GCA_027346035.1 of Propionibacteriaceae bacterium. GTDB lineage: Bacteria > Actinomycetota > Actinomycetes > Propionibacteriales > Propionibacteriaceae > JAJYQH01. The sequence continues at coordinate 759 of DAIESZ010000176.1, read as the reverse complement.
GGAGCCGTCCCGGCCTTCCTCCTGCTGCTCGTCACGGGGATCGGCGCCCTGGTCGCGGCGTACTCGGCCCGCAACCTCGCGGGCCAGCACCGGCTGCACCGCTTCGCCGCACTCGAACTCGCCGCCGTGCTTGGCCTCGCCACGGCCGTGATCGCGCCGAGCCTGCCGCAGCTCGCGTTCGGTTGGACCGTGGGAGGGCTGTCCGTCGCGGGCCTGGTCGCCCACGCCGGGACACCCGCCGCCCGGTCGTCGCGGCGGGTGATGACCGGCCGCCTGCTGATCGGGGACGCGGCGCTGTGGGCCGCCGTCGTCGTCAGCGGCCTCGGACTCGGCACCCTCGATCTCGGCGGACTCGCTTCCTCCGCGGCCACGGCCTCCCCCGCCACGGTCGGGCTCATGGCCGTCCTTGTGGTGGTCGCCGGCGTGAGCCGCAGCGCCCTGGTGCCACTGCACCGCTGGCTTCCGGAGACGGCCGAAGCACCCTCACCGGTCAGCGCGCTCCTCCCCGCCGGGTTGGTCAACGGGGTGGGCGTGCTCGCCCTGCTGCTCTGGCCCGTGCTCGACGCCTCGGTGCCGGCCCGCGGCGTGCTGCTCGCGCTCGCTGTCGCGACCGTGCTGCTCGGAACCGCACAGATGCGGACCCGACCGGATGTCAAGGGCCGCCTCGCCGCGTCGACGAACGCCCAGATGGGCTACCTCGGCATCCAGGTCGCGCTGGGCATTCCCGCCGCGGTGCTCGCCCACCTCGTGGGGCACGGC